>DATFKK010000111.1 GCA_035268685.1 Candidatus Krumholzibacteriia bacterium
CCTCGGGCGCATCTCGGGGATCGCCACGCACCCGGTCGAGCCGAACACCGCCTTCGCGCTGTTCTCGTTCGCCGGCCGTCCCAAGGTGCTGAAGACCACCGATCTGGGCGACACCTGGACCGATCTCAGCGGGTTCGAGGGCACGCAGACGAGCACGAACGGATTCCCCGACGTGGCCGTCTACGACCTGGTCGTCTTTCCGAACGACACGAACCGGATCTGGGTGGGCACCGAGATCGGCCTGGTCGAGTCGCTCGACGGCGGCGCCACCTGGGCACTGACCGACAGCGGACTGCCGTCGGTGGGCATCTGGAACCTGCGCGTGGTCGAGGACGAGGTCGTGGTCGGCACGCACGGTCGCGGGATCTGGTCGGTCACGCTGCCGGAGCTGGAGGAAGGGCTCACGTTCAACCCGCTGCTCGAGCTCGTCGCCCAGCGGCCCGACGGCATGCTCAGCGTGGACTTCAACCTCCGCTCGGTCTACGACAGCACCGACGTGCTCGTGAACGGGCAGGTGGTCGACAGCTTCGGTCCGAACGAGCGGCGCCAGCTCGAGTCGATCCTCGTGCCGGTGACCCAACCGGGGACGAAGACCGTGACGGTTCGGGGCGTGAAGGACGGCACCGAGTACACCTCGGTGGATCGTTCGGTCGACGCCCAGGTCTTCGATCCGCCGACCATTCTGTTCTCGACGTCGATCGACGACGGGAGCGACTTCGGACTCGACGGACTGGACGTCGGGACGGCGGCGTCGTTCCAGGGAACGGGTCTGCAGAGTCCGCACCCCTATCCGGACGCCGCGTCGATGGTGGCGGTGCTCTCGCAACCGATCCGGATCCTGGAGTCCTCCCGCCTGGTCTACGACGAGGTCGCCCTGATCGAGCCCGGAGAGCCAGGGGCCGCCTTCGGCCAATTCGGGTTCTGGGACTTCGCGGTGGTGGAGGGCACGATCGACGGGGCGAACTGGGTGCCGCTGATCGACGGCTACGACGCCAATGCCGATCCGGTGTGGCTCAGTGCGTACAACAACAGTCTGCCCGGAGACGCCTCGATGCTGCGCACGCGCGAGGTGTCGCTGTCCGACGTGTTCCCCGTCGACTCGAACATCCTGATCCGCTTCCGTCTGAGCAGCGACGGGTTCGTGAACGGATGGGGCTGGTGGGTGGACGACGTACGGGTCGAGGCCGACGCCACCGATGCCCCGTCGGCGGGCCGCGTGGCGCTCGAGCAGAACGCGCCGAATCCGTTCAACCCCAACACCACGATCGCCTTCTCGTTGCCGCGCCGGGGCCCGGTGAAGCTGCAGGTCTTCGACGTGCGGGGTCGTCTGGTGCGAACGTTGGTCGACGGGGTCCAGGCCTCCGGTCGCCACAGTGTCGTGTGGGACGGAACCGACGACTCCGGGATCGGTGCGGCCAGCGGCGTGTATCTCTACCGCCTGACGGCGGCCGGCGATGTGCGGCAGAACAAGATGACCCTCGTCAAGTAGGTCCCGAGTGGCCCTGACCAGACGCCCCGTCGGTGGTTCCGGCGGGGCGTCTCCGTTGCCCGTTCAGGCCTCCACGCCGGTGATCCAGGGCTCGATCACCTTGCGCAGGCGGGCCACGGTGATCGGTTTCGCAACGTAGTCGTCCATGCCGGCGTCGAGGCAGGACTCGCGATCGCCCTGCATGGCGTTGGCCGTCATGGCCACCACCGTCACCCCGGGATCGAGCACGCCCGATTCGGCGGACCGCAGTGACCGGGTTGCCTCGAAGCCGTCCATGACCGGCATCTGGCAGTCCATGAACACCAGACGGTAGCGCCGACGGCGGAGGCATGCCAGCGCCTCGACACCGTCCTCGGCGACGTCGGCGCGGATTCCGAGCTTCCGCAGTGCGGCCACGGCGACCCTCTGGTTCACCGGGTTGTCCTCGACGACGAGGGCCGTCTGGTCGTGGCCGATGTCCTCGGCCTCGCCGGTCGAACGAGCGGGCGAGACTTCGGTCGCCTGGTCCGCTTCGTTCCGGGTCCGTACGCGGACGTTGAACCAGAAAGTGGACCCCCGCCCGGGTGTGCTCTCGACGCCGATGTCGCCGCCCATGAGTTCGGCGAGCTCGCGCGAGATGGCCAGGCCCAATCCGGTGCCGCCGTAGCGGCGGGTGGTCGACGAATCGAGCTGCGAGAACTTCTCGAACAGCCGATCCCGGTCCGCGGGAGCGATTCCGACACCCGTGTCCGACACGTGGAACCGGAGGACGACGTGATCACCCTCGGTCTGTGCTGCCTCCACACCCACGAGGACCTCTCCGTCGTCGGTGAACTTGAAGGCGTTGGCGGTGAGGTTCACCAGGATCTGCCGCAGCCGTGTGGGATCGCCGCGCAGGGCCGTGGGCGTGGCGGGATCGGTGCGGCAGGCGAAGTCGAGTCCGCGGCTCTCGGCCTCGAACTCCATGATTGCCGCGAAGTCGCGGAGCATCACACCGAGATCGAAGTCGACGTCCTCGAGCTCGAGCTTGCCCGCCTCGACCTTCGAGATGTCCAGGATGTCGCCGATGATGCTCAGCAGGGCCTCGCCGCTCGTGCGCACGGTTTCGGCGTAGCTGCGCTGTTCGTCCTCGAGGTCGGTACCGAGGAGCAGGTCGGTCATGCCGATGACCCCGTTCAGCGGGGTGCGGATCTCGTGACTCATGTTGGCGAGGAACTCGCTCTTGGCGCGGTTCGCCCGATCGGCCTGCTCGGCGAGGTGGCGGGCGGTGGCGTTCTTGCGTTCGAGCCGTTCGTGCGCCCGGCGGAGGGCGTGTTCGGTGCGGACGCGTTCGGTGACGTCACGGCTGACGATCGTGGTGCCGAGGTACTCGCCCTTCGGGCCGCGCCGCGGCGACAGGCGCGCGCTGTACCAGCGTTCGCGACCGTCGATGGGGAGTGAGTAGTCGAAGCTCGCGGTCTTGCGATCGCCTCGCAGGGACCGCAGCGTCCGGCGAAGGGCCGCGGACACCGACGGCGGCAGGACCTCGCCGTAGTGACGGCCCTCGAAGTTCTCCGGCGCCGCGTAGAGAGGGCGGTCGACCCGCATCTGTGGAATCCGCACGAAACAGTCCTCGTCGTCGAGGAGGAAGATCAGGTCGTCCATCGATTCGACGGTCGAGCGCAGCAGTTCGCCCTGCTCGAGCAGCGCCCATTCGGCCCGTTTGCGGTCGGTGATGTCCAGCATCACCGTCACGGCCTCGGCGTCGCCCTGCTCGTCGATCAGTTCTCCCGAGAACAATCCGTGGACGATCTGGCCGTCCCGGGTGCGCACGTCGAGTTCGACGTCGCAGATCCGGCCGTGCTCGACCAGGCGGGCCGCCGTGTTCCGGTGGCCGGCGGGATCCACGAACAGGTCGAGTTCGTCGGCCGTCCGGCCGATCACTTCGTCGCGCGGGTGGCCGGTGCGGGCGACGAAGGCGTCGTTCACGTCGAGGAACCGACCGTCGTCGACGGAGTTCAGGGCCATCGCCGCGGGATTCGATCGGAACAGGCGCTCGAAGCGCTTCCGGGCGCACTGTTCCTTGCTCAGGTCCTTGTAGACCGCGAACAGGCACTCGCGTCCGTTCCACGTTCCGAACCACACGCGGGACTCGGTCGGCCACAGGCGACCGTCGGCGGTGTAGAGGGGCAGGGGGCAGTGGTCACGCTCGCCGCGGAGGATCTCCGCGAAGATGCGTGCGGCCTCGTCGCGGTGCTCGGGCGCGTGCAGGTCGAGCACGTGGAGTCCGACGACGCGGCTCGGGTCGCAGCCCAGACGCTCGACGAGGCGGCGGTTCGCGTACAGGAGGTTTCCGTCGAGGTCGGTCACGACGGCCACGTCGTGGATGCCCTCGAAGAAGGCCCGGAAGTTCCGTTCCCGGTCCTCGACCGTCTCCTTCGCGCGCTTCAGATCGGTCAGGTCCCGCCATGTGCAGAAGAGGGCGGGGCTCCCTCGATAGGTGATCCGGGTGAGGCTCACCTGAATGGGAATCGGGCTGCCGTCGCGGCGCTGGTGTGTCCACTCGAAGCAGCAGGAACCCTCCTGGTAGGCGAGGTCGGTCATCTGGCGGGCGAGTGTCTTCGACTCACCACCACACGGCTGCTGGGGTGGGGAGAGGTCGCCGGGGTGGAGCTGCTCGACGTCGCGGGGCGAGCCGTAGCCGAGGATCCGGGCCGCTGCGGCGTTCGCCCGGACGAAGCGGTCCCGCGTGAGCAGCCACATGGGGTCCTGTGCGCACTCGAAGAGGGCGCGGTAGGTGCCCTCTTCGAGACTCTCCTCGCGATCGGTCTGGTCCCAGCGATCGCGAGTCCGCTCGTCCGGACCCGAGCTTCGCGTCATGCCGTGTTCTCCGGTGCAAGGGGGTGGCCGGCGCGGAGAGGACCGCACTCGACCGTCACCGGGCGCGTACGAGTGGAATCGTCACGGTTTTCCGGATCTTGAGCCCGGAATCCGGCCGGAACGGATCAGTGGCCCACGATCGCCCGGTGCACGGCACCCAGGATCCGATCGCGCACCGCCCGGCGCAGAGGTGGGACGACGGTGTCGACCTGCAGGTCGAAGCTTCCCGCGACCGTCACGGAGTCGGTCGCGGCCCCGGCGGCGTCGCGCATCTCGCCGCGGCCGCTCAGCGCCCCGAGGATCCTCTCGTCGTCGGCCCGGTCGAGGGTCAGGGTGCCGTCGAATCCGACCAGGGACCACATGCCGTCGTTGCGTTCCTCGGTGTAGACCAGGGTCGCCGCCGGTTCCGCATCGCCGAGCGACAGCGTGAAGGGAACACCGACCGGTGCGTCGTCGGGAATCGTCAGGACCACGCTCTGTGTGGGTCCGGGCGGGAAGTTGCGGCCGGTGATCGTCCAGGCGCCGCCGGAGGAGCGGGCCACCTGGACGATGCGTTCGTCGAGCAACAGGGACGGCAGACCGTCGCTGTCCTCGATCGTCATCGAGAACTCCCCCAATGGGGGCTGTGTTCCCATGGTGTCGCACCCGGCGATGCTGTCCGAGATGCGGATCGCGTCGCCGACGAGTTCCTCGCACGTGCGATCGAAGAGATCGCCGCATTCGAGGGAAGTGGTGAAGTCGTAGTGCCCGGTGAACGCGTAGGAGTTCGCGTCGTCGTCGAGAGCCACCTCGACCTCGGCGGAGAACCCGATGGTGCATTCACCGAAGTCCGTGGTTCCGTCGCACGAGAGGAAGAGGGTGCGCCCGTTCCAGGTCTCGGTGCACTGGTCGCTGTATTCGTCGAACTGCTCGAAGAGATGGGTCTGGTCCGGGCACACGAGGACGGTGTCGACGGTCGTGGAGCGCAGGAGCAGTCTCGCCGGCTCGTCTCCGCAGGGTGAGGTGGTGGTGGTCTGTTCCCAGACGCCCTGCCACTGCTGGGGGACCTCGTCGGGGGTCGGACCGGTGCCGCCGTCGTCGTCGTCGTCGCAGCCGGCGGTCATGACGACGAGCGAACAGAAGAGGACGGCGAGAAACGTCGATGCCGAGCGCGTGTTCATGACGGACAGCCTCCGAGGACGATACGGAACGTGTCCGGTCAGACTCGCAGAGCCCGCGACCTCGTACGCCGGGGCCGTCACCCAGGCAGGGGTGGGTGATCGTCGGGAAGGGACACCGGCGGATCGCGTGGTCAGAAACGCACCTGTGCCTGGACGTTCGCACCGCCGAAGTCCTGGGGGTCGGGTTCGTGGCTGATCAGCGCACGGAACCACCCGCGGTCGTCGAACGCCAGCGTCCACCCCAGGGAGAGCTTCGCGGCGACGGCGTCGCGGTCGGGCCCGTACAGGTCGGAGGCCGGGGTGGTGGTCCACTCGTGGTCGGTTCCCATCCATCCGAGGTCGATCCAGTGACCGCCACCGAGGGACCGCTCGACGAAGACGCCGCCCAGGAACTCGTCGCGGTCGTGTGTGATGCGGCCCAGGTCGTTCTCGTACTCCATCGCGTGGAGCTGGCCGCGGATCCTCCAGTGCCGGCTCAGATCCTCTTCCCAGGCCAGGCGCACGTGACGCCAGCGGCTGTCCTGGCGATGGCCCGGCGTGGGTTCGACGCCGGGAGGTGGGGCGTCGAGCTCCTCGAAGTCGCGGTGCTCGACGCGCAGTTCGACGATCCGTCCGGTCTCGCGGTAGCGGAGGGCATGACTCGACCAGCTGCGTTCGCGCCGCAGGAAGGCGCGGTCGGGGGAACGAGACCGATCCGGGAATCGCCGCTCGGAGGGGCTGAGTACGGTCCCTTCGCTCGAAACGCTCCACCGTCCACGTTCGAAGTGGGCGGCCCAGGTGGGGCCGTCGGCCTCCTCCTCCAGGGTGGCGTCCAGGTCGTTCTTCTCCCCGTACAGGAAGTCGTCGCGACGCCAGCCGGCGCGCAGGTAGTTGCGGCGCGAGGCGTCCGTCCACACCAGCCCCGGGACGACGTCCAGGTCTGCCTTGTCCGAGGTGGGGTGTGTGACGATCTCGGCGCCGAAGCGACCCCACGGCGTGGCGAGGTTGCCGACCTCGATTCCCAACCAGTTCTGCCGCTCCGGACCGTCGAGGTGGGGGCTGGCGGTCCAGTCGAGACGGTAGAGGAAGCGGAAGTGGTCGCCGACCGCTTCGGCTGCCTCGACCCGTACCAGCGTGGCGAGGTCGTTCGTCGAGATGCTGCCGATGGTGGCCTGGAGTCCGCCGTGTCTCATGCGATGGCGTTCCCACGCCGCCTGCCAGCGCAGGGGCAGCGAGTAGTTCACCAGCGGGTGCAGATAGAAGAGGTCGGCCGGAGCGTCGAAGCGCGTCGGTTGCGCCCCGGCGGGAGGAGCGAGGACGACGACGGTGGCGAGTGTGAGCAGGAGTGATCGCATCGTGCCGTGGGATCGCGGGGGTCGGGAGCTTGGACTTCGGCTACACTGCGCCGCACAGTCTACGCGAGGATCGGCGGACGGCGCCGCTGCTTCGCCTTCTCCCCCCCGAGGAGCTCGACCATGGCCCTGACGATCGTGGCCCAGTTCCAGGCGCGCCCCGGCATGGAAGCCGAACTCGAGACGGCGCTGAAGATGCTGATCCTCCCGACCCGGGCCGAGTCGGGATGCGAGGTGTACGAGTTGCACCGATCGCTCGAGCAGCCGGGCTTCTTCCACTTCCACGAGATCTGGAGTGCGGATTCGTACTGGGAGGCCCACATGCGGTCACCGCACATCCGCGAGTTCACGACGCGGTCGGAGGAACTCGTGGCGGAGTCGCGGATCCTGCAGCTGGAGCCCGTGGGCTGATCCCGGACGGCCGTCCGGAGGTCTCGAAATCGAAATGGCGGATGCGGTCTCGGGGCTCTTATGTGGACGTGAGTATCCGAATTTAGTCCCGAAGGCCGCGAGGTCCGCCATGCTCCGCCAGGTCATCCGGATCGACGAAGAAGCGTGCGACGGCTGTGGGGAGTGCGTCCCCGCCTGCCACGAAGGCGCGATCGAGATCATCGACGGCAAGGCCCGTCTGGTCGACGATCGCTTCTGCGACGGGCTGGGCGATTGTCTCGGGGAATGCCCGCAGGGCGCGATCACGCTCGAGACACGCGATGCCGTGGCCTTCGACGAAGCGGCGGTCGCAGCCCGCGTTTCCACCCGCCCCTTCGCACCCGCGCCGTGCGCGTGTCCGGGAACGGCGGCGCAGGAACTGGAGCGCGAGCCGGCTCCCGGTCGCGGCTCGGACCGTGTCACCAGCCAACTCGGCCAGTGGCCGGTCCAGTTGCGGTTGCTGAATCCCGCGGCGCCGTACCTGGCCGACAGCGAGTTGCTGCTCTGCGCCGACTGCGTTCCGTTCGCGGTCCCCGACTTCCACGCGGACTACCTACGCGAGCGGACCGTCGCGGTGTCGTGTCCGAAGCTCGACGACCTACCGGAGATCGCGACCCGATTGGCCGCGATCCTGGCGCAGGCGCGACCGCGGAAGGTCGTGGTGGCACGGATGACGGTGCCCTGTTGCGGCGGTCTTCTCGAAGCTGCACGGGCGGCACGCACGCGTGTGGGGTCGGACGTGCCGATCGAGGTCCACACGCTCGATCCGCGTGGCGAGCGGGTCGAGACGTCGAGGCTCTGAAGCTGTCGCGCGTTTCACAGGACACGATATCACACTATGTCCACGCCATCCTCCCTCCTACCATACCGGAATTGGTTTCGACGCATCATCGGAAGGTGTCCTCTTGAACGACGAGTCTCCTCGCGCGAACGACCACGGGAGCGGCGGTAGCCGGCGCAGCTCGACCATCTCGCTGTTCGCCAATCCCATCTCCGTGGTCGGCCTCTGGATCGCCGGCGTCTCCTTCGTGGTGACGCTGCTGCTCATGGCGATCGAGATGACCTCGAGCAGCCACAACCCCTACCTCGGGATCATCACGTTCGTGGTGTTGCCGGTGTTCATGGGGCTCGGGATCGTGGTCGCGATCTTCGGCGCGCTCCGCGAGCGTCGGCGCCGCGCCCGCGGCGAGGACGACGCCCACTGGCCGGTCCTCGACCTGAACGCAGCGCGCCAGCGGCGGGCCCTGGCGTGGATCTCCGCGGCCGCGGTCGTCTTCCTCGGCCTGTCGGCCTTCGGGAGCCTGAAGGCCTACGAGTACACCGAGACCAACGAGTTCTGCGGCACCGTCTGCCACACGGTCATGGAGCCGGAGTACACGGCCTACCAGCACTCGGCCCACTCGCGCGTGCCGTGCGTGGACTGCCACATCGGTCCGGGCGCCGAGTGGTTCGTGCGGTCGAAGATCAGCGGCGCGTACCAGGTGTACGCGGTGGCCGCCGACGTCTACCCGCGTCCGATCCACACTCCGATCAAGAACCTCCGCCCGTCGCAGGACACCTGCGAGAACTGCCACTGGCCGCAGAAGTTCTTCGGCGACACCTACATCACGCGCAACTACTACCTGACCGACGAGGAGAACTCCCACACCCGGCTCGATCTCATGCTCCGCGTCGGCGGTGGCGATGGCCGCGAGGGCCCGCGCGAGGGCATCCACTGGCACATGAACATCGCCAACGACATCGAGTACGTCGCCGCCGACGAGCGCCGCCAGAAGATCGACTGGTTCCGCGTCACCCGGCTCGACGGCTCGGTGAGCACCTACGTGCGCGAGGGCAGTGGGTTGCCGCACGACGAGCCGCCCGAGGGCGAGGTGCGCTCGATGGACTGCATCGACTGCCACAACCGGCCGTCACACCGCTTCCTGCCGCCCCAGGTCGCCATGAACGCGGCGATGGCCCGCGGGGAGATCTCGACCGATCTGGCCGGGATCAAGGGGCTCGGGGTGGAGATCCTCGAGGACGAGTACCAGTCCAAGGACGAGGCCCTGGAGGTGATCGAGACCACGCTCCGGGACGAATACGCCGACGCCGACCACGCCGGACTGGTCGCGCCGGCGGTCCGCGCGATCCAGGAGATCTACCGGGTCAACTACTTCCCTCAGATGAAGACCAACTGGAAGGCCTTCCCCGAGAACACCGGTCACATGTGGGCGCCCGGCTGCTTCCGCTGCCACAACGGTGACCACGTGAACGAGGCCGGTGAGTCGCTCACCCGCGATTGCAACGCCTGCCACGTGATCCTGGCCGAGCAGCCGCCGCAGGGTGACCAGATGATGTCGCTGGTCGGCGTGGACTTCCAGCACCCCGAGGACATCGGGGAGCTCTGGCGCGACATGAGCTGCGTGGAGTGCCACGCGCCCTGAATCAGAGTCGAGGTCTCTTCAGATGGAAGTCGGTCGCGCCCTGGTAGATCGAGGCCAGGGCGACGATCGCCGGTTCCCCGTAGTTGCGGCCGATGAAGGTGATGCTCGTCGGAGTTCCGTCTTCACGGAATCCGTTGGGCAGGACCACGCACGGGTGGCCGGTGAGGTTCGTGATCAACAGTGACGGCCCGGCGAACGCGGGGGCGACGTAGCCGTCGAGGTCGCCGAGTGCGTCCTCGAAGGCGCGCATGAGCTGCGTGCGGGCCCGCTGCGCCTGCACGTACTGCACCCCCGGGACCAGTTGCGCCGCGCGGAACACGTTCGGCCAGGCGTTCACGACCTGCCGCACGAGTTCGTCGTCACGATCGGTGCGGGTGAGCTCGTCGAAGGCGGCGGCGCCCTCGACCTGCAGGACGACCAGCATGGCGCCCACCGGCATCTCGGGAAAGGTCATCGGCTCGAACTCGATGCCCCGGTCACGGAGCACGTCGAGCGTCGCGCGATCGAAGGTGGCACCCTCGTAGTCGTTGGCGAAGTTCTCCTCGGCGGCGCCGAAGCGAAGCTTCCGCATGGAGAAATCCGACGTCCCGCGCCAGTCGAGCGGTGCGGTCACCGACTCGGGATCCCCTTCGTGCGCCCCGTGGATCGCCTCGAGCACGAAGGCCGTGTCCTGCACGTTGCGGGCGATGGGGCCGATCTTGTCCATGCTCCAGGTGAGTGCCATGCAGCCGGTGCGCGGCACGCGGCCGAAGGTCGGGCGCAGTCCCGTGGCGCCGCAGCGCGAACAGGGCGAGACGATCGACCCGAGGGTCTCGGTACCGAGCGCGAAGGGCAGGGCGCCGGCGGCGACGGCCGAGGCGCTGCCCGCCGAGCTGCCGCTGCTGCCCTGCTCGGGATTCCAGGGATTGCGCGTGGTCTCGCGGAACCAGACGTCACCCCAGGCCAGCGCGCCGACCGCGGTCTTGGCCACGAGCACCGCGCCCGCTTCCTCCAGCCGGCGTACGACCTCGGCGTCGTCGTCGAAGGTCCGGGTCTCGTAGGGCTTCGCGCCCCAGGTGGTGCGTGCGCCGCGCGCGGCGAGCAGGTCCTTGGCGCCGTAGGGAATGCCGTGCAGCGGACCGCGCCACTTGCCCACGCGCTGCTCCTCGTCGAGCACGGCCGCGAACTCGCGGGCGCGGTCGGCGGTGCGGTCGATCACGAAGTGCAGCGTGGGGTCGAGTTCCACCAGTCGGGCCAGCGACGCCTCGACCAGATCGCTCGGCTTCAGCTGCCGACGACGGATCCACTCCGACAGGTGCTCGATCGGAGAGAACAGCAGCTCGATCTCGTCGGTCGGCGGTGTGCGCGGACGATCGCCGAAGATCGCGCCGCGCAGGGTCTCGGCCGGGTCCTGGGCGCGGTTCTTCGCCGAGCCCGAGACGTACGAGACCTTCTCCGGGTCGTCGTACAGCGGGCGGAAGCCCAGGGCGGGTGGGACCTCGTTCGGGATCGCCAGGGCGCGAATCGTCTGCAGGCTCTCGACCTGGTCGGTCACCGACTCGCGCATGAGCTCGCGCTCGGCGTCGGTGAACTCGAGTCCGGCCAGGATCTCGGCGCGGCGGATGACCTCGGCCGCGATCGCTTCGTCGGCCGCTTCCTCTTCGGCCTGCGCGCGGAGCAGATCGGGTGCGAGCGCGGCGGCCAGGGTGAGGGCCGCGGTGCGACCGAGGAAGGTACGGCGGGACGTGGTCGGGTTCGGATTCATCGCGGCGCGCTCCGGGCGAGGGACGGTGCGCGCGATCATACGGCGCCGGCTCGACCGGCTCAACGCAGCGTTCAGTCCTTCGCCACGAGCTCCTCGACCCGGGTGCGCAACTCGTCGGTGTCGATCTCCCCGTTCCACTGCGCGACGATCCGGCCCTCGGAGTCGAGCAGGAAGGCGGCGGGGATCGCTGGCACGCGGAACGTCCACCATGCGGGATCCTCGCCGCCGTCGTGGACGATCGCGTAGTCCACCGGTCGGCGTTCGAGGAAGGACTCGAGATCGTCGCGGTCCTCGTCGATGGACACCCCGACGATCCCGAAGCCGGCGTCGGCGAATTCGCGCGCCAGGGCGTCGAGCTCGGGCATCACCTTCAGACACGGAGTGCACCAGGTGGCCCAGAAGTCGACGAGCAGGGCGTTCTGGCCGGTCGGTTCGATCGCGTCCTCGTCGAGCGTCGACCAGCGGAAGTCCGGGGCCGGGCGCGGCAGTACGGGCGGCGCGTAGCCGGTGGGCATCTGGTCGAAGGCCTCGGCGCAGCCCTCCGAGCAGAAGCCGAAGTGGTCGCCCTCGTGTTCGCGCCAGTCGACGAGGCGCTCGGCGCCGTGATCGGCCCCGCGGCGCGCGCACACCACGCACTCGCCCTCCTTCGGCAGGTCGGCGGGCCAGTCGGCCGCCGCGGTGGGGGCGACGAGCAGGAACAGGAACAGAAGGCTGCGCTTCACGGGTTCTCTCCTCCGAAACCGGTGGACACCGACACGCCGGCGTGTTCGAGCCACACCCACAGCGCGGTGACGCTGAAGCGCCCCACGCTGACGCTGCCGAGCAGGTGGGTGCGCTCGCCGTCGTACATGGCACGGACGTCGAAACGCTCGCCGAGGTGCAGAGTTCCGCCGAAGGGCACGTTGAAGCCCTCGTCGGCCTCCGACCAGTTCAGGCTCACGTAGCCCGAAAGGGGAACTCGCGGCGACGGCCACCTCTTGGCGGCGGTCAGGTAGACCGAGGTCTCGCCCTCGTCGGTGCCGATGCGATCGGAACTCGTGCCGAGCGAAAGGGCGGGACGGGTGTGCGACTCGGTCAGCAGGAACAGGTTCGCGAGGGGGCCGATCTCGCTCTCACCCGGATTCCACTCGATGCCGACGTTCAGGCGCCGGTGTAGGCGGTGCATGAGCGTGCCGCGGTACCGCGCCCGGTCGACTTCGATGTCGACGTAGCGGGCCGAGACCTCCCACGCGAATCGTTGGCCGCTCCCCCGGAGCGGTGCGCCCTCGCCGGGTCAGCCGACTCAGGTGGGCGCGAGGCCCGAAGGGCGGCGGGGGCGCTCGTCGGACTGGGCGACGGCCGTTGCGACCGTCGCGGCCAGCATCGCGAGGAGGGCCAGCAGCGCGAACGTCGTGGATCGTGTGTGCATGCCGGGACGAGGGGGGTGACTGCACACCCTAGGGGGCGGGCCACGTCCGGGCAAGCCCGCCCGATCTCAGGGTCGTGCCGGCTCCGCCCAGAGGCGCACGTACGCACCGTCGGGGTCGTACCCGGCGGCCTGCCGCGCGGTGTCGAAGCGACGCCCCACGCGCGGATCGTTGCCCACGCCGGCCACGTAGGCCCAGTTCCCCCAGTTCGAGTGGGACGTCGTAGTCGATCAGCACGCTCCCGAACCACTCGGCGCCCCAGGTCCAGTCGAACCCGAGGTCGTGGGCCAGTTGGCTGGCCACGTTCTGACGGCCGCGATTGCTCATGTACCCCGTCGCCGCCAGTTCTCGCATGTTGGCGTCCACGAAGGGATCGCCGGTGCGGCCGTCGATCCAGCGCTCGAGCAGTTCGCGATCGTGCCTCCACGCGCGTCGTTCCCCGCGCAGTCCCTCGGGCCGGAAGAGCGCGTTGCCACGTTGGTCGGCGGTGAAGCGGAAGAAGTCCCTCCAGAGGAGTTCGAAGATCACCCAGTAGGTGCTGCGATTCGTCGTGCGCTCGGCCTCGTAGCGCCGCACCTCGTCGTGGACGCGGCGGGCGGAGATCGATCCCTGCGCGAGGAAGGGTGAGAACTGCGTGCTGTTCACCGGGTCCCCGGTGTCGAGCGCGCGGTGCAGGGGCTCGTGGTCGTCGAGACGGAGGTCGTTGCGGAACCAGACGATCGAAGCCGTCATGGTGAGTCTTCCCGGGGGCGTCGAGGAACGATTCGCCCGGATCGGCGCCGTCGATGCAACGGGCGCGTTTCGTGCTGCGCGCGGCGCGGGGTCTGTCTATCCTGATCCCCTCGCGCTCGTTCCCTCGTTCCACCGGAGGACCCACCGTGAAGCGTTCGATCTCGATCCTTCTGCTGCTCGCCGTCGCTACCGCTCCTCTCGGTTGCGCCACGAACAAGGGCACCGGCACGATCATCGGCGCCGGCGCGGGCGGCGTCGTCGGCGGCGTGATCGGCGACAAGGCCGGCAACACGGCCGTGGGCGCCATCCTGGGCGCGGCGATCGGCGGGGCCGCGGGTGCCTGGATCGGCAACTACATGGACGAGCAGGCCGAAGAGATCCGGCAGGACATCGAGGGTGCCGAGGTCGAGCGCATCGGCGAGGGCATCAAGATCACCTTCGATTCCGGGATCCTCTTCGCCTCGAACCAGGCCACGCTCGAAGGTCCCGCCCGTGCGAACATCGAGGAACTCGCGCGCATCCTGAAGAAGTACGAAGACACGAACGTGCTCATCGAGGGTCACACCGACAGCCAGGGCAGCGAGGACTACAACCTCGAACTGTCACGGCGCCGCGCGCAGTCGGTGGCGAACTACCTGGCCGGGCAGCAGGTCGACGCCACGCGCTTCACGCTGATGGGCTACGGCGAGACCCAGCCCGTGGCGAGCAACGAGACGCCGGAGGGCCGGCGCGAGAACCGGCGGGTGGAGATCGCGATCATGGCCAATGACGAGCTCAAGGCACAGGCCGAGCGGATCGCGGACTGACCGACGTCGGTCAGGCCGGGGCCAGGGCCTCGCGGATGGCGCGCGACAACTCGGCGCTGCGCGGATCGGTCTCGGGCGCGAAGCACGCGACGACACGCCCCCGCTCGTCGATCAGCAACTTGGTGTAGGCAGCATCGACGCGGCCGAAGGTCTGTTCGACCTCGTCGGCCAGCGGGTGGTGTGCCGCCGTTGCCAGCACGGGGATCTCGCCGGCTTCGCGGGCGGGAGTCATGTCGAGTTCGGTCTCGGTACCGATGGGGATCGCCACCACCTCGAGCTTCTCCGGACCGTGCCGGTGCCGCAGTTGGGCGAGTTCGGCGAGTTCCCGCTGGTCGACGCCGCGCACCGGAAGGGTCACCAGCAGGGTGAGGTGACCGCGGAAGTCGTCCAGCGTGAGGTCGTGTCCGTTGCGTGTCGGGAGATGGACGTCGTCCACCCGCGGGGCCTCGGCCAGCTTGTCGATCCGCTGGACGGCGTCGCGGCTGTTGCGCATCGACACGAACGAGAACGCGAGCGCGACCACGGCCACCGCACCGGCGAAGGCAGCGACCAGGAGGTCACTCATGGATCATCACCTCGATCGGGGACGGTCTTCGGCCGCCTCGTCGCGGCCGTTTCACACCGAACCCTAGGCGGGGCTGCCTTCGGCCGGCATCGGGGAATTCCCTTGGGCCACACCGGCAGAAGTCCCCTCGGCGGTGCTGCGCCTTCCTGGGCACTGTTCCCGTAGTGCGAACGCCCAAGGAGGGTTCGAATCATGATCCGCAGTCTCGACGATCTGACCCGCTATGCATTCCGCGCGCGCGACGGCGACGTCGGCCGCGTCCACGACTTCTACTTCGACGACGACGCCTGGATCGTCCGCTACCTCGTGGTCGACACGGGACGCTGGCTCCCCGGCCGTACGGTCCTGATCGCCCCGCAGGCGATCGAAGGCATCGATTGGAACGAACGGACCATCGACCTGGACCTGACCAAGGAGCAGATCGAGAAGAGTCCGGAGCTCGACGAGGACGAGCCCGTGTCGCGACAGAAGGAGAGCGAACTCTTCGACTACTACGGGTGGCAGCCCTACTGGTTGGCGACACCCGGTGCCATGGATTCGGTGGCACCCGTGGCCCCGTTGCGCTCGCGCCCGGTGAGTGGCCGCATCGGGGAGCCCGCCGACGGTGGCGATCCCCATCTGCGCAGTGTGCGCGAAGTGAACGGGTACGCGGTCGCGTGCACCGACGACGACGCCGGTGAGGTCCACGACTTCGCCTGCGAGGACGACACCTGGACGATCCGCTACCTGGTCGTCGACACGCGTCGTTGGCTTCCCGGTCGAAAGGTCCTGGTGGCGCTGGACTGGATCGCCTCGATCGACTGGGCTGGTCAACGCATCGAGCTCGAGCTCACCTCGGAGAAGATGAAGGAGAGCCCCGAGTTCGACCCCACCGCGCCGGTGAACCGCCGCTACGAGGAACGACTCTACGACTTCTACGGTCGTCCCCGGTACTGGACCGCCGACGAGGAGGAAGGGATCCGATGAAGCCCGCCGACGCCGCCGCCGACGAACGATCGACACCGGTGCGGCACCTGCTCGTCAGCGACGTCGACGACACGCTGCTGGGCGACGACGAGGCGCTCGCCGAGTTCCGCTCGTGGTACGAGAGCGCGCGGTCCTGGCTCGACCTGGCCTACGCCTCGGGTCGGTTCGTCGATTCCGTCGTTGCTTCGATCCACGAGGAGGGCCTGCCCGCGCCGATCGCGGTGATCGGCGGAGTGGGCACGCAGATCCGATGGTACCCGAGTGGCGATCGTGTCGAGGAATGGCCGGTCACGGCGGGCGAGCGTTGGAGCGCCGACCGGGTGAGGGAGGTGCTCGCGAGCGTCGACGGTCTGCGGCCGCAGCCTGCGGCCTCGCAATCGGAGTACAAGATCAGCTACTACTTCGAGAACGCCTCGCCGGGGCAGTTGAAGGCACTGCGGGACCTGCTCGACGAGGCCGGGCTCTCGACCGACCTCGTCTACAGTTCGCGGCGCGACCTCGACGTGGTCCCCCGCGGGGTGAACAAGGGCTCGGCCGCGCGCTACCTGACCGAGCAGCTCGACGTTCCCGACGACCACGTGCTGGTGAGCGGGAACTCGGCCAACGACCGCGAACTGTTCCTGCCGGGATTCCGCGGCATCGTCGTGGGCAATGCCGACGACGAGCTGAAGTCCGTGGGGGCGGAGGGTGCGTACCTGGCCCGGCAGGGCCACGCGCGCGGAGTCCTGGAGGGGATCCGCGCCTGGACCGAGAGCGGTGAGCGCTCTTGAGCGACGACTTCGTCTCGCGCGAGGGCTACGAGCGGGCCCTGGAGCTCCTCGTGGCGTGCAGCACCGAGGACGGCTTCCTGGCCGCGACCGAGAACACGGCCAACTACCGCCGGGTGTGGGGCCGCGACGGATCGATCGCCGGACTGGCCGCCCTCGCGTCGGGCCAGGACGACCTGATCGCCACGACTCGGCGCACGCTCGAGACCCTGGCCGCCCACCAGGGGCCGCACGGCGAGATCCCGAGCAACGTCGACGTCCGCACCGAACGGATCAGCTACGGTGGTACCACCGGCCGCGTCGACGCCAACCTGTGGTTCGCGGTCGCCTGCGGTCAGTACTTCGAGCGCACCGGCGACGAGGAGCTCCTCGACACGATCATGCCCACCCTCGAGGCGGTGCGCTTCCTCCTCGGTGCCTGGGAGTTCAACTCACGCGGGTTGTTGTACGTGCCCGCCACCGGTGACTGGGCCGACGAATACGTACACGCCGGCTACGTTCTGTACGACCAGTTGCTCTACCTGCAGGCCCTGCGCGAGTTCTGTCGCCTGCACGAGCATCTCCACGGAAGCCGCGACCACGAGCTGTGCGACCGCACCACACGCCTGGAACGGATCATCCGCACGAACTACTGGATCGATCCGAACGGCGACGAGATCCCGCCCGAGGCCTACCACGAGGTCCTGTACGCCAAGGCGCGCGACGTCTCGGCCGACCGGCGGGGTTGCTACTGGCTTCCCTTCTTCGCGCCCGGTGGCTACGGCTACCGCTTCGACGCCTTCGCCAACGTGCTGGCGTCGCTGCTCGGGGTGTCCGACGAGGAGCAGTGTGGCACCGTGGACGACTTCACCGCCGAGGTCACCGACGACTCGTGGTTGTTGCCCGCCTTCCACCCGGTGATCACGCCGCGCCACGAGGACTGGACCGAACTGCAGGTCACCTTCTCCTACGAGTTCAAGAACGAGCCCCACGAGTACCACAACGGGGGACGCTGGCCGCTGGTCACCGGATTCCACGTGGCCGATCTCGCCCGCCGCGACCAGCTCGACCGGGCGCGCTCGTACCTGCAGGGGATCCACCGGGCGAACCGCAGCCCCGACGAGGACGGCGAGCCGTGGTCGTTCCCGGAGTTCCTGCACGGCACCCAGCACACGCCCGGCGGGACCCGCGACCTGGCGTGGAGTGCGGCCGCCGCCGTGATCGGCGAGCACGCGGTGCGCGGTGAGCCGATCCTGCGGTGAGGAGGTCACTGTCGTGAAGCGATCGATCCTGGTTCGCGCCCTGCTCACGCTGCTGTTGGTCACGGCGGCGCGCACCGGTGGCGCGGAGTGTCCCGACCGCGTTCCCGCCGAGCAACTGCGGATCGAGATCACCTTCGTCGACGTCGGAGCCGCCGGCCCGCCCTCCGGCACGGATCCCGGAGAGCTGGCGCCCGCCCGGGCCACCGACACGATCCTCGTCGACGGGGACGGCGCCGCCCGGGCCGATCTCCGCGGACCGGGCCAGCCCCGTCTCCGCGGCGAGGTCTCGGTGGAGCGCCGCGTGATCGCCGATCTGCTGGCCCAGTTCTGCGAGGAATCCGACGAGGCCCGCGCCGGTGTCGTCGAGGAACCCGTCTACGAGTACCACCGTCGCGGTGACGAGTACCGGCGCACGGATCGATCCGTCCAGCCGAAGGGCACGACGGTCCGGGTGAAGATCCAGGTGGGGACGACGGTGGTCGCCTCGTCGGAGCACGACTTCGAGTCGCCCACCGATCAGCACCTGCTCGAGATCGTCTGGAGGCTGCGGCAGCGGGTGTTCGAGGAACTCGAGGCCCGCGCGCAGTGAAGCCTCAGCGGCCGCGGGACGCCCGGCGCATCCAGCCGGTCCAACTGGTCCGTTCCCGGCGCGCCGGGAGCACCTCGTGTTCCAAGTCCTGACTCAGGAAGACGACCAGCACGCCGCCGGCCGGGGGAACCTCCAGGGTCCTTCCGTCGTCGAGGAACACGCGCAGGCGCCCGCCGTCGCCGGGGGCCCAGTCGTCGTTCAGGTAGAGGCTCGTGGTGACGACCCGGGCGTCGCTGTCGGAGTGCTGGTCGCGGTGGCGCACGTAGGTGTGGCCGGCCGGGTAGACGGCCAGGTGGGCCTCGTAGTCGGTCAGACCGAGGTAGAGGTGCCGGTTCAGGACGAGGCGCAGATCCTCCATGACCGTCAGGAGCGGGGCCTGTTCGCGGGTCGGCCGGGCGGGATCCACCCAGAGCACCTCGTCGCCGCGAACCTCGAGGACGCGCCGCCAGCTCGCGCCGCGGCCCACGCCGGCCGGTCGGAAGGCGCCGGTGGTCCGCAGCGCATGAGCCTCGGTGCGGAGGCGCTCGACGAAATCGGCCGTGACGAAGTCGTCGACGACGACGTGGCCGTGGTCGGCGAGGCCGGCCACGATGCGGTCGGCGTGCTCGGCGAAACGGGGGCAGATGGACCGTGGCCGCGGCTTCCCCGCCGACCGGTCGCGGGGATCGGAGATCGCGTTCAAGGGCGGGCCTCGCGGTGGGAGACCGCCACAATCTAGCCGTGTCTCTCCCGGAGCACCCGTGAGGCCGCGACCATGGCGTCGAGTTTGCGGCCGGCGTTCTCGGCCTCGTTGACGCACCGGTTGGCGAAGCAGCCGAAGCCGCAGTCGGGATTCAGCAGGATCTGCTCGGGTCGCCAGAACTCGAGGGCCCGCTCGGCCTGCCGCACGATGTCCTCGACGGGCTCGGGATCGTCGGTCCGCGGGTTCACCACGCCCAGGCCGATCTCGCGATCGTTCAGCGCGCTTCCGACGACCTCGATGTCACCGGCCCTGGGCGTGGCGTACTCCAGCACGAGCTGGTCGACCTCCATGGCCTCGAAGCAGGGCAACAGTTTCGCGTAGTCGCCGGTCAGCAACACGTCCTCACGGCGGCTCCAGTTGCCGCGGCACACGTGCATGGCCGTGCGTACGCCCTCGACACCTCCGATCACCCGGTTGATCAGGTCGGCCGCGTATTCGAGCTCTGCACCCGCGTCCCGGCGGGTCGCCAGGGTCGCTCACATGAAGGTGCGGCGGTCGCAGTCCTCACCCATGACGATCTCGGTGAGCACCGGCTCGTCGAACTGCACGATGGCCGCGCCGGCGTCCCGCAGGTCGACGAGTTCGTCGTGCAGGATCCGGACGACGTCGTCGCCCATCTCGGTCTTGTCACCGTAGGAACGGTTGGAGTAGCCGTTCACCCACATGGAGCGGGTGAGCAGGTAGGGTCCCGGCAGGGTGACCTTCACGGGCGTGTCGGTGAGTTCCTGCACGAAGCGGAGCTCGTCCACGGCCAGGGGCTCGCGGCGCTCGAGGCGTCCCGTGCACGTCGGGTTCTTGATGGCCGATGCCGGGACGTCGAGCGTGGCGAGCATCTCGTCGAAGCTCGACTTGTCCTCGACGGTGTCGAGCATCTCGGCCAGCGACATGAGCTCGGTCCCCTCGAGCTTGTCGGTCACGAACGAGTAGAAGTTGTCGCGGTGGTGCTCGCCGTCGGTCACGACGTCGACACCCGCCTGCTCCTGGCGTGCGACGCAGGCCCGGACCTCGTCGTCGGCGATCCGGGCGAAGTCCTCGCGGGACATGCGACCCTTCTGCCGCGCACGGAGGGCCTTCAGCAGTTCCTTGCTCCGGGGCCAGCTGCCCACGGTGGTGACGTCGAACATCGGGTGGTCCTCGGGGGGAGCGTGGGCGCGAAGAGGGTGAGCGGCCGCCCGATCGGACGGCCGCCCCGATGGACTAGCGCAGCATGTCGAACAGGTAGGCGTAGGTGAGCGCCCACATGTACGCGCGCTGGTTCTGGTTGGCAGCCATGCCGTGGCCGCCCTCGGTGTTCTCGTAGTACAGCACGTCGTGGCCCATGTCGGTCATCTTCTTCACCATCTTGCGCGCGTGGCCGGGGTGTACCCGGTCGTCGCGGGTCGAGGTGTAGAAGAGCGCGCGCGGGTAGTCGGCGTCCTCCTCGACGTTCTGGTACGGCGACCACTCCTTCATGTACTTCCAGTCGTCGGTGTCGGGGTTGCCGTACTCGGCCATCCAACTCGCGCCGGCCAGGAGCTGGTGGTAACGCTTCATGTCGAGCAGCGGGACCTGGCAGACGACCGCTTCGAACAGCTCGGGGCGCTGCACCATGACCGCACCGACCAGCAGGCCGCCGTTGCTGCCGCCGGCGATGCCGAGGTGTTCGCGCGAGGTGATGTCGCGGTCGATCAGGTCCTCGGCCACGGCGATGAAGTCGTCGTAGGCCCGCTGGCGGTTCTCGCGCAGGGCCGCCTGGTGCCAGCGCGGACCGAACTCACCGCCGCCGCGGATGTTGGCGATCACGTACACGCCGCCGCGCTCGACCCAGGCCTTGCCCGTGGCCGCGGAGTAGCGCGGCAGCATGGACACCTCGAAGCCGCCGTATCCGTACAGCAGCGTCGGGTTCTGGCCGTCGGCCTCGAATCCCTTCGGGGTCATGACGAAGTAGGGGATCATGGTGCCGTCGGCCGACTCGGCCTCGTACTGCACCACGTCCATGCCCGAGGCGTCGAAGTACTCGGGCGTGCTCTTCACCTTCTCGGGCTCGGCGCCCGGACGCTTCAGGTAGAGGCTCGAGGGTGTGAGCGGATCGGTGTAGGTGAGGAAGTAGTGGTCGTGCTGATCGCTGGTGGCGGCCAGGCCGACCGAACCCATGCCGGGCAGTTCGACCTCGTCGCGCGTCCAGGCGCCGTCGTCGTAGGTCAGCTCGTACAGACGGCTGCGCACGTTGTCGAGGGTGACCAGCAGCAGACGGCTGCGCGTGTTGCTCACGCCCGACAGCGAGACACGCTCGCTGGGCTCGAAGATCACGTCGAAGTCGCGGCCACCGGCGAGGAAGGCGTCGAGGTCGATCGACAACAGCGCGCCCTTCGGATACGTCGTGCCGTCGACCTCCCAGTCCGACCGCAACGAGAGCATCATCTGGCCCTCGAAGAAGCCACGGGGCTGGGCGTCGCTCGGGATGTCGAGCTTCACCAGATGGCCGTCGAGCAGCATGCGGTACGTTCCGCGGAAGAACTCCGGCGTCTGGTAGACGAGGTCGTAGTCGCCCTGGTCGGTGCGGTTGGTGAAGGCACCGACCGAGACGTCCGTCTGCTCGCCGGCGTAGACCAGCTCGGCCTCCTCGAGCGGGGTGCCCCGCTCCCACAGCTTCACCAGGCGCGGATAGCCCGAATCGGTGAGCGAGCCCTCGCCGAAGTCGGTGCCCACCCAGACGGTGTCGATGTCCTTCCAGCCGACGTTCGACTTCGCCTCGGGCAGCTGGAAGCCGTCCTCGACCCAGGTCCTGGTCGCGGCGTCGAACTCGCGGACCACGGTGGCGTCGCCCCCGCCGCGCGAGAGGTTCACCAGGTAGCGCCGGTAGTCCGGCCCCAGGCCCTGGGCACCCTTCCAGACCCAGTTCTCGCCCTCTTCCTCGGCCAGGGCGTCGACGTCGATCACCGTCTCCCAGACGGGCTCGTCGCTCAGGTACGAGTCGAGGAAGGTCCGGCGCCAGACGCCGCGCACGTGCTCGGCGTCGCGCCAGAAGTTGTAGAGCCACGGGCCCTGGATCGACACGTAGGGGATCCGGTCCTGCGAGTTGTAGATCTCGAGCAGCTCCTGGTGGATCTCGTCGAACTCGGGGATGGCCTCGAGCTCGGCGGTGTCCTCGGCGCTGCGCTCCTCGACCCACTCGAGGGCCTTCTCGCCCTCGACCTCCTCCAACCACAGGTAGGGGTCGTCGTCGGAGGCCAGGGCCGGTGTGGTCACCAGCAGGGCACCGAGGGTCAACAGCAGGACGAAGCGGGGCATGTCGGCTCCCTTCGAGGGACGGGTCGTGGATACGGCAACGGTGCAATGTAAGGACTCCGTGCCCCCGTGTCAGGCACCGGCTCCGATCAGTCCTCGCCGTATCGGCGCTCGGTGAACCAGGAATCCGGATCGGTTCCGAGGAACGCGGCCATCTCGCCGACCACGTCCTCCGGGCGGTGCAGCAGGCCCTGGGCCCGGAAGTCGTTGAAGGTCTGGTGGCCCGGGAAGTGGTCGGGCGAGGTCGAGCGGGCCTCGCGCTGCATGTCGGTCTCGACCAGGCCGGGTTCGTAGCTGAACACCGCGGCCTCGTGGGACTGCAGTCCGGCCTCCTCGAACTCGGCGGCCAGGGTCTGGCCGGCGATCCGCAGCGCGGCCTTGGTGGCGCAGTAGTCGCCCAGGCCGGGGTAGGCGGAATGGGCGGCTCCCGACGACACGTTCACGATCCGCAGCCGGGAGCCCGCCGGCCGGATCTTCGCGAACCGGCCCATGAGGAACTGCGGGGCCGCCGAATTCACGGCGAACATCCGCCCCAGATCGGTGGCCTCGACGGCACGCATCCAGCTCAGCGAGCCGAACAGGGCCGCATTGTTCACCAGTCCCAGTCGCTCGACGCCGTCGAGCCGGGCGCCGACCACTTCGTCGACGAGCCCGGGCAGGGACTGAAGTTCGCTCAGGTCCGCGGCGTGGTGCGTGTAGCGATCGTGCTCGATCCCGGGGTCCCGGCGCGCCACACCGACCACATGCCAGTCGTCGCGGAGCAGGAGGTCGACCAGGGCGCGGCCGATGCCCGAACTGCTTCCCGTGACCAGTACCAGTTTCTGCGCGGAATCCATGGTCCTCCGATCGCCGTCAGACGACGGCCAGCTTCATGTGCAGGGTGCAGGCCTTGCGCAGCGTCGCGGCGATCGGCGACCTGGCGACCGCACGCTCGAAGCATGCGCCCAGAGCCTCCTCGTCGTCCATGGACGAAGCGAAGCACTTGAGCGTGATCTCGGAGAAGCCGGGGTCGCCCTCCTCGGCGAGGCCCATCACCACGAGCACGTTCTCGAGCCGGCCGGTGGCGGTGATCTCGATGTCGTCGACGTCGAGCGAGGCCTGGCGGCACTCGTTGGCGAAGCCCGTGCTGATCGAGGCGGTCAGCGCCGTGAGCAGGTACTCGACCGCGCTGGCGTGCTCGTCGCGTTCCTCGAAGCTGGCGGGCTGGCCGACCTCGACCGTGAAGTTCCGGAAGTAGACCTTGCTGCGCATGGGCCCGGTGGAGCGGGCACGCACACGCCAATCGTACTCGCGGGCCTGTTGGAGGTCCTCGTCCAGGCCGTCGTCCTCGGCCTCGGCGGGCTCGCCGCGCCGCACGAAGTAACGCACGGTGCCGGGTTCGTCGTCGGTGCGCTCTCCGACGTACTCGTGGCCGGTCATGCGGCACCAGGGCGGGAGGTCGTCGCGGACCGTGGCCTCGCGGCTGCGGATCTCGAGGATCCCGCCCACCGGCACCTGCTGGATGTGCTGGCGGATCAGCAGCGCCAGCCCGCTGCCGCAGTCGAGGTCGCCGCCGTCGAAGACGTGGTCGGCGGCCGGGCCGTTCGAGCGATCGGCCATCACGATCAGTAGGCGCAGTAGCCGGAGCCGTCGGCCAGCCACTCGACCAGGGCGGCCCCGCCGGCGGGTTGCGCACCCTCGATCAGGTCGTCCTCGCCGATCGAGCGCTTCTTCATGCACGGCGAGCAGACCCAGATCTTCCCGCCTCCGCGGACGAACTTGTCGACCAGCTCCTTCAGCGGCGCGAAGGGCTCGCCTTCGTCGATCTTCTCGGCCTCGCCCGGGGCGGCGGCCCAGGCACCGTCGGCGCTCAGGAAGACCATGGTGTCCTTCTCGCTCGCCAGTGCGGCGTTGGCGACCACGAAGGCCAGGGTGGCCTTGTCGCCGTTGGTGCGGGATTCGGAGAGGGTGACGCAGAACTTGTTCGACATGTGCGCGGAACTCCGGGTTCGGGGACGGACGCGAATTCTGAACACTCGCACCGCGACGGCCCTCCTGCACGTCAAAACCGGGTCAAGGATGGAACGCGAACGCGGCGCCGGAGGACTCCGACGCCGCGTCCGACCGCAGGTGTGCGGGCCGCTATTTCAGCAGCACGACGCGCGCGGCGTGGCGCCCGGCGTCGGTCTGCAGACGCAGGTAGTACACGCCGCTCGAGACGGTCCGCCCGTCGTCGGTCCGGCCGCGCCAGGTGACCTCGTGGAGGCCGGCACCCCTCACGTCCCGGAGCAGGGTCCGCACGTGACGGCCGCGCGCATCGAGGACGTCGAGTCGCACGGGCTGCTCGCGTTCGAGGGAGAATTCGATCGAGGTCCGCGGATTGAACGGATTCGGTGCGATCGACACGAAGCCGGCCCTCGTCGCGGCCGGCGTGTCGCTCCACGGGTCGGTGACCGAGGTCCCGCCCTCGACGGTCACCGTGAAGGTGCAGAAGCCGAGGTTGCCGGCGGCGTCGGTGGCGGACGCGGCGACGACCGTGTCGCCGATCGGCAGGACGTCCGGCAGGTTGAAGACCGGGACCACCGACGATTCGCAGTTGTCGCTCACGGTGACCGCCTCGAGGGCCGTCAGCACCGAGGGATCGTCGCTCGGCAGTCCCTCGGCCGTCGTCGCCGACAGCACCACCGTGTCGGGACAATCCAGGGTGGGAGGTGTCGTCTCCTCGGTGGTGGTGAAGTCGGCATCGCTGATGTCGAAGAAGACGTTGCCGACCCCTTCGATGCGGATCCGCGCCTCGGTGGTGGCCGCGCAGGGGGTCAGCACCGTCGCCTGGCCGTCGTTGGGCGTGGCCGCGACGGCCTCGGTCCAGGTCACCCCGCCGTCGGCCGAGGTGAGGATGCGCACCTCGTCGGTCACGCTGCCGCCGGCGTCCCAGGTCACCGTGATCCCGGTGCCGGCCTCGAAGGTCTCGCCCCCGTCGGGAGAGAGCACGCGGAAGGGGTCGCCGCTCACGTTGACGAACTGCGAGCTCCAGACCACGGCGCCGCCGTTCGGGTTGTTGTCGCGTACGAGCACGCGGAAGGTCATCTGCCGATCGACGGTCGGCAGGAACTCCCACGGCGTGACCGTACCGCGGCGGTAGGCGTTGTAGCGTGGGAACGAGCGCGAGGGCTCGGGCACCGGCTCGAAGTTGCGGAAGGCCGGTCCGTCGGCCGGGTCGACCGGCGGGCTGGCCGGACCGAGGTCGTGCTGTTCCCAGCTGTAGGTCAGGGCGTCCCCGTCGGGATCGGTCACGTTGGCCGTGAGTTCGAAGGCCGTTTCCCGCGGGATCGTGAGGGTTGGCAGCAGGTCGATCGCCGGGAGCGAATTGCCGGTCGGCTCGGTCGTCCCGCACGAGCTGGTGGAGATGATCCGGTTGGTGATCTGCTGCTGAGAGCCCGAGTTGAACACGTCGATGTCGTCGTTGAGGACGTTCTCGGCCCCACAGATGCCTGCGTAGGACATGATGGTCACGCCACTGCCGATCTCGTAGGCCCAGCTCGACGAGCGGTTGCCGTTGCAGCCGCCCTGCTCGCTGTTGAAGCTGTGGCTCGATCCGAGCTGGTGGCCCACCTCGTGGATCATCACGGGATAGACCGCCCCGGTGCTCGCCGACCCGAGCAGGGTGCCGCCGCCGCCCTTGAAGCTCGAGTTGCACTGCACGCCCACGTAGGCCAGGCCACCGGCGGGATTGCCGGGGTTCACGCTGATGACGTGGCCCACGTCGTAGGAGTTGGTGCCGATCTCGGCGTCCAGGGCCTGGTCGTTCTGCACCAGGAGGTTGCTGTCGAGCACTCCGCCGTTCGGGAAGGGGTCGGTGGCGGGGTCGGTGTAGACGTTCATCGCGACGAGTTCGAAGCGGACCGAGAACTCGTTGATGTACAGGGTGTTCATCAGGTTCACGAGTGTCGTGATGATGCTCTCGGTGTTGGCGACACCGCCGGCCTGGGTGGTGAACTCGCCGGTGGCGGTCATGGCGAAGCGATAGGTCCGCAGCTGGGTGCCCAGGCGCCGTTCGAGGGCCACGCCGGGATCGGGGAGCTGCGAGACGATCTGCTCGTCGCCGGTGCCGCAGCCGAAGCGCCGGGGCGCGGCGTCGCGATCCCACCAGGCGACGGCGAGCTCGGGGCCGAGCTCGCGCAGGTTGTCCAGGGTCCAGCTGCCGTTGACGGTGCGGACGCGGGCGTGGACTCCCTGGTCGGAGACGCCGAAACGCACCCGGGCGTAGGGGTCGTCGAGGCCGACTCCGGAGAATGTACGGATGTCGGGCCGGCGGGCGGCGAGTTCGGGGGCGAGGACGGGGTCCTCGACCACGCGGAAGCGCTGGGGCTGGCCGTCGGGATCGGGGAGGAGGAACTCGACACCGGGGTCGCCGGTGTAGGACTTCGGCGCAGCGCCGAGCTGCCGCCGGAAGTCCTCGGCGTCGACACCGAAGGTACGGTAGACCTGCGCCAGGTCGTCGGCGGCGGTCGAACGGGCCAGCCGGGGGGCCTCGTCCGTCCACCAGGCGGTGGCCGCCGTCGCGGGCGCGGAGGTCGCGAGGGCCAGGCAGACGATTCCCAGCACCGTGGCCGGTGCGCGTCGGGAGCTACGGAACATGGGAACACCTCTCGGGACGATGTCGAGCACAGGGGGCGGCAGGTGCGGCGCGATCGGATGCAGTCGAAGGCAGCGGCAACCGGGAGGCGCTACCCGTCGGGACGGCCGCCTCCGCTACCCAACAGTATGCCGTCGGGGAGGCCCGCATTGCAAGGCGCTCCCCCGAGGGACGCCGGCTGCGGCTGGTGACCTGCGGATCCCGTTGTAGACTCCCCCGGGTCGGCAGGAACCTCCTGCCTCGGTGTCGTCGACGCCGAAGGACCCGCGAGAGGAGATCGACATGGGAGTCGTGGACGGTCGCAGAGTGGTCGTGCTCGGAGGTGCGGGTGCGGTCGGTGAAGGGATCTGCCGTGTCCTGTTGCGGCAGGGGGCACGTGTCGCCGTCCCCGCGCGCGACCAGGACAAGCCCGAGCGCCTGCGCGAGGCCCTGGGCGATCCCGACGGGCTGGTCACCCTGGTCGGCGAGGCCGCCCACCCCGACCATGCGGCCGGTGTCCGCGACGAGATCCTCGAGCGCCTCGGCGGCGTGGACGACGTGATCGTCTCCATGGGCGGCTGGGTCCAGAACGGCAAGCTGGTCGACGACGACATCGGCGTGTGGATCGACCGCGTCTCGCGCAACAACCTCCTGGCCCATCTGGTGGCTGCGCAGACCTGGATGCCGCATCTGCTCGAGCGCGACGGGGGCAGCTTCCTGATGATCAACGGCAGTGCCGGGCTCGAGCCCATTCCCGAGGCCGGCTTCGTGAGTATCGCCGCCGCCGCGCAGCTCATGATCAAGGACGTGCTGGTGGCCGAGCATCCCGACACCGCCGCCCGCGTGAACGCCCTGGTCCTGATGACCCCGATCCGGTCGTACAAGCTCACCGAGGGCGATCCCGAGTGGTTGCACTGCGACGAGGTGGGAGCCATGTGCGCCCACCTGTTGTCCGACCGCGGAGCCGATGTCCGGGGCGAGTCGATCGAGTTCGGGCGTCGCGATCAGGTGCCGACCCTCTGAACCGGAACGCAGATCCGAATCCGGTGGCGAGCGAGCCCGCCTGGTCTACCCTGGTCGTCACCGGGACCGAAGAACCCATATCGCAGGAGAATTCGATGGCCGAGATCACGCTCAAGGGGAATCCCGTCCACACCAGCGGCGACCTGCCCGCCGAGGGCGACAAGATCACCGACTTCAAGCTGGTGGACGTCGACCTGGCGGAGAAGTCGCTCGGCGACTACGCCGGCAAGAAGAAGATCCTGAACGTCTTCCCGAGTCTCGACACGCCGGTGTGCGCCATGTCGGTGAAGAACTTCCACGCCAAGGCCGGCGAGCGCGACGACGTGGTCGTCCTGAACATCTCGGCCGATCTGCCCTTCGCGAACAAGCGTTTCTGCGGGGCCGAGGGCGTGGAGAACGCTTCGGTGCTCAGCACCTTCCGCAGTGGTTTCGGCGAGGACTACGGCGTGCTGATCATCGACGGCCCGCTGGCCGGTCTGATGTCGCGCGCGGTGATCGTGGTCGACGAGAACGACAAGGTGGTCCACACCCAGCAGGTGGGCGAGATCACCGACGAGCCGGACTACGACGCCGCCCTGGCTGCTCTCTGATCGCCCGGGCGCGCCTTCCGCGCCCGGTGGGAATCCCGCTCCGGCCCCGGCCGGGGCGGGATCCGTCTTCCCCCGGACCTCCACCATGCCCGAACTCCCCGAGGTCGAACGGGGCCGTCGGATCGCCGAGGCCGCGGCCCGTGGCCGGCGCATCGCCCGCGTGAAGTGCGCCGACGATCGCATCGTCTACGACGGCGTGGCCCCCTCCACGGTGCAGCGCCGACTCCGCGGCCGCCGCGTGGAAGCCGTGCACCGCCACGGCAAGCAGTTGTGGTTCGAACTCGACGCGGGCCCGCACCCTCTCTTCCACTTCGGGATGACCGGAGCCTTCCGTGTTCCGCAGCAGCCGGATCTGCAGCTGCGCAGCGGACCGAAGGTCGACGGCCACGAGCCCTGGCCCCCGCGTTTCACCAGGATCCACCTGTTCCTCGAGGACGGCGGCGAGCTGGTCATGACCAACGCCCGTCGGCTGGGGCGGATCCGGCTGCGTTCCGATCCTCGGAACGAGCCGCCGATCTCGGCACTGGGCTTCGATCCGCTGCTCGGTCTGCCGTCGCCGAAGCGCTTCGTCGAGCGGCTCGGGCGGCGCACCGGCACCATGAAGGGCGTGCTCATGGACCAGTCCTTCGCCGCGGGGGTGGGCAACTGGATCGCCGACGAGGTGCTCTACCAGGCCGGAATCGATCCGCGGCGCCGGGCGAACACCCTCGCCGAACGCGAGATGCTGACCGTGCGCCGGGCGTTGCGCGCAGTGGTGCGCAAGGCCGTGGAGGTCGACGCCGACAAGGGCCGCTTTCCGCGGAACTGGCTGTTCCACGTCCGGTGGGGCAAGAACCCCGAGGCGCGGGCAGCGGGGGGCGAGGCCATCGAGTTCCTCACCGTGGGTGGGCGGACCACGGCCTGGGTCCCGGCACGGCAGCGTTGACACGATTCGGGCGTGGCCGCGACGACGGCGGCCCGCTAATGTCTTCCGACGTGGAGCCGTTCGCCCACACGCTCGAGCCCGGGGGTCGATCATGCGCAGGTTCTCGTTCGTTCTTCTCGTCGTTCTCGGTCTGACGACGGGTCCCGTGTTCGCACGCGCGGCGGCGCCTCCGGCCGAACTGCTCCGGCTGGTCCCCGCCGATCCGCTCGCCGTGGTGTACGTGCCTTCGGTCGAGACGCTCGAGCGCGACGTCCGCTCGCTGGTGGGTGTCTTCGCGCCGGAGGCGGCCGAGGGGATCTCCTGGATGGACATGCTGCCGCTCGAGATGCGCGGCCTCGAAGAGATCATGGATCCGGCCCGTCCGGCCGCCGTGGTCCTTCGGCTCATGCCGGGGACGCCCGCTCCCATGTTTTCGATGCTCGTACCCCTGCGCGACGCTTCGACCACACCCGACGAGATCGAGGCACGGCTGCAGGTCCGACCACTCGCCCTCGACGACGGCTACGCAGTGCTCGGGACCGACACCGCCTACGCTCCGGGGGACGGGGATCCCGCGCTACTGGCCGACGTGGCAGCCGTCGACGTGACCGCGCGCGTGGACATGGCCGGCCTGTTCCGGGCTCTGGGGCCGATGCTCGACATGTTCGTGCAGATGGCCCTGACGCAGCCACGCGAGGGCGAAGAGGGTGCGCCGCCACGATCCCTGACCGATGCCGAAGGAGCCGCGGCCGCGCTGGAACTGGTGGGCATGCTGCGCGAGGGGCTGGCCACGCTCGAGATCACCGCCGACGTCGATGGCGACCACATGGAGCTGGGCGGTGGGGTCGAATTCCTCGCCGACGGTCCCCTCGAGCTCGGCCCGCAGGGTTCGTTGGACGACGTCTGGGCCCACACCGGTGCGCTGGAGCCGGGGGCCGCCGTGTACATGGCCTCGGCCCTCGACCTCCGGAACCTCGAGCCGTTGGTCCGGGGATTCCTCGGTATGATGGCCGAGACCTCGTGGGAGCAGGGCGACTTCGACATGCTCTCGATGCTCTGGAAGGTGCAGATGGGGTCGCCGGCGCTGATGGAATCGATGAACCTGACGCCGTACGTGGGATCGTTCCACTTCGACTCGTCGGGCCCGCTCATGCGCTGGATCCAGCCGGCCGTCGATCCCGCTGCGCTGGGGGAGGCCACCGTCGCCGCGTTCGACGCGGCCACGTCTCTCGGCCTGCGGGCGCAGTGGGGCGAGACCCGGCGGGTCGGCGACTTCGGGGTCCGCTCGGCCGAACTCGACATGGACATCGAGACCCTGCTCGAGACCCATTCCGACGCCGACCTCGATCCTCAGGGCGAAGAGGCCGCGGCCATCCGGTCGATGATGGATCTCTGGCTGTCGACGGTCTGGATCGCGGTGGGTCCCGACCTCGCAGTGACGGCAATGGACGACGACGCAGCGGCGGTCGACGCACTGCTCGAGCGCTTGAGCGCGGCTCCGGCGGGTGAGGCTCCCGCCGAGCTGGTCGAGGCGCGCGCCTGGGCCGGTGACGGCGCCCTGGGCGTGACCGTCGTCGACGTGGGCCGGATCTTCCGGATGCTGAGCGACGTCGTCCCGCAGTCGAGCGACGACGTCGACTTCGAGGCCTTGCGCGCCGCATTCGCGGACGCTCCCTCGGCGCCCGTCTTCGGGGCCACTCGGGTCGACGGGACCTGGCTGCGTGGGCGTATGGAGATGCGGACCGAGTCGGCCCGAGCCCTCTGGACGCTCTTCCGGGGCCTGGGCGAGTCCGACCTCTAGTCGCCTGGTCGCCTAGTCGCCGCCGGTCTCCACCGACGGGAACACAACCTCGGCCGTGGGGTCCTCCTCGTAGACGACCCCGTGGCCGGGGACCCACTCGCCGTTCTTCAGGTACTCCGCGTGGCTCTCGAGCCGGCCGTCGTCGAGGATCCTCGAGGTCGACCGCACGGCGGTCACGCCCTCGTTCGAGCCGACGACCTCCTCGTGCGACACGAACATCCCGTCGTCGGCGACGATGGTGCCGGTGGTGTAGAAGCCCGCCGTGGTGAAGTAGAAGTAGATCAACCGCTCGCGTTCACGGTCGTACATCACCATGGTCTCGCCGCCGTACTCGCCGTCGTTCAGCGAGTGGACGATCCGGATCCCCTGGCCGTTCAGGGCCCACTCCCAGCGCTGCACGTCGACGCGCGGATTCTCGGGTGTCGAGTCGACGAACTCGCCGCGCCAGGTCTTCCCGACGAAGGGTGCGAGCACGGCCAGGTGCTCGTTCGGAGGGGCCGCTCCGGCGGCGAGGGGCTGCAGGAGCAGGGCGAGCAGGACGACGATCACGGTCGAGGAGGACTGGCGCATGGGAATCGGCCTCGGGGTCCGGGGGCGTGGAGTCTCGACTCCTCGGTGCGTTCGGGGCAAGTCCGGATCATCCGGCTCCCCGCGCTCCGGAATCGGCCACCGGTCCCCGCGTCTCGGTGAAGGCCATGCCTTCGTCGCCGAGATCGCGCAGCACGGGGCCATGGATCGACGGGTGCAACGGGAGGTGGGCCCCGACCAGGTCCAGTTCCCCGGTCAGGAGCAACCGCGTCACCATGACCACCGGTGCTCCCACGCTGCGGGCCATCGCCGTGAAACCGTCGGGTTCGCCGCGATGGACCATGGTCGAGCCGATGTGCTCGGCCGGCCGGTCGTCGTACTCCACGTCGAGTTCGTGCTTGATGATCACCACGTCGCGGTCGCCGTGCCTCAGCGGCATCTTCCGCGCCAGGAGATTGGTCAGCATGGCCGCTGCGGTCTCGCCCTGGCCCTCGATCTTCTCGTCGGAGAACAGTCCGAGCCAGCGCAGGTTCTCCATGATCCGGCCGGTGGGGCTGATGTCGAGGAACTTCGAGACCCGTTCCTCGATGTCGGGAACCCGGTCACCGGAGAGGATCATCGGCAGGAACATCTCGACGACGTCACGGTACGTCCTGTTCTCCAGGTCGGGAATGCGCAGGTGTTCGTTCGGCAGACCCAGGGCCACGATGCGTGACCACGTCTCGCTCCAGCCCGGGTAGCGCAAGGTGCCGCGGATCATGGTCTCGACCTCGTCGAGGCCGAAGCTCTGCATGTAGCTGAGCGAGTCACGGTTCGGATAGGCCTCGAGCCTTCCGACCCCATCGACGTCGACGTGCCAGGTGTGATGGAAGACGTGGTGGAAGGGCACGCACTTGATGTGCCCGTGCTCCATGTACTGCGCGCCCGTCTCGCTGCTCATGGCCACGTTGCGGGGGTTCCAGGTCACGACGTAGCGCATGGGATTGGTGTCGGCGTTCTCCGGTGCCGGGACTCCGCTGCCGTAGCTACGGAAGGCGCGTACGTGGCCCCCCTCGCGATCCACACGGTCGATGAGCGCCATGGCCGACATGTGGTCGATCCCCGGGTCCAGGCCCAGTTCGCACAGCAGCAGGGTGTTCTTCCGCACGGCCTCCTCGTGCATGTCCCGGATCGGGCGCGTGCGGTAGCTGACCGAGAGCATCGGCGTGGAGTGGGCGAGGCAGTCCCACGCGACCAGGTCGAGGAAGCGTGGGGCGAGCATGTTGACCACGACGTCGGCCTCGCCGATCCAGCGGTCACGGCTCTCCCCGTCGTTGATGTCGAAGGCGATCGCCCGTCCCCGGGTGTGATCTCCCACGCGGCGGGCGGCGAGGTCGGCGTCGCGGTCGCCGACGGTGATCTGCCAGTCGTGCTCTTGCGCCAGGTCGAGCAGGCGTGAGATCAGGTAGGGCGCGCTCTGTCCGGCGCCGAGGACGAGGATCTGCTTCAAGGTTCTCACGCTGGGTCGGGGGGCCGTGAGTCGGCTGCGGGCGCGACGACGAAGTGCGCCCGCAGCCCGGCGGACGCCCCAATGTGTACGGCCCGAGGCCGGGGCGCAACTGTGGGTTGCGGATCGGATGCCGTCGTCGGCTCAGCCCCCGACGAAGTCGCCGAACACACCGAAGATGTTCAGCAGCACGATGAAGATCACCACCGGGCAGATGTAGCGGACGAAGATCCACCAGAACGAGATCGACCTCTCGGAGACACCGCTGCCCAGCTTGAGTTCGGCGGCCGCCCCACGCCGACCCCAGATCCAACCGACGAAGATCGACAGCAGCAGCGCCCCCAGGGCCAGCGAGATGTTCCCCCAGAGGAAATCCATGACCGACAGGAAGTCGCTCTTGCCCAGGATCGAGAAGCCCTCACCGCCGAGGGCCGGCACGGCGCCCTGCGACAGCGCCGACGGCAGACCGATCAGGAAGCAGGCGACCGCCACCGTCCACACGCTCTTTCGCCGTGACCACTTCTTCTCGTCGACGGTGTAGCTCACGACGACTTCGAGCAACGACACGGTCGAGGTCAGCGCCGCCACCGAGAGCAGCAGGAAGAACAGCAGGCCGACGACCTGACCGGCCGGCATCGCGTCGAAGACCTTGGGCAGCGTCATGAACACCAGCGCCGGTCCGCCCGCGGGGTCCTCGCCTGCCGCGAACACCGCCGGAAAGATCATGAGTCCGGCCAGCAGCGCGATCCCCGTGTCGAAGAGCGCCACCGATCCGCCCGCGATCCGCAGGTTCGAGGTCTTCGGCAGATAGCTGCCGTAGGTGATCATGGCGCCCATCCCGAGGCTCAGCGAGAAGAACGCCTGACCGAGCGCGGCCAGCACCACCGGACCGTCCACCTTCGAGAAATCCGGTTTCAGGTAGAACTCCAGTCCCGCTCCGGCACCGGGAAGCGTCAGCCCCCGGACGATCACCACGAACATGAGCAGGAGGAGGATCGGCATGAGGATCTTCGCCGCGCGCTCGATCCCCTTCTCCACACCGCCCAGGACGACGAAGACCGTGAACAGCATGAACAGCGCGAAGAGCGGTACGACGACCACCGGATCCGCGATGAACTCGGTGAAGGGAAGGTCATGGGCCACGAATCCCTTGAAGACGTACCCGAAGACCCAGCCGGCGATGACTCCGTAGTAGCTCAGGATGAACACTCCGGTGAGCACGCCCAGCGCCCCGACGATCCACCACGGAGTGTTCGGCGCGATCGCCTTGATCGCGCCGACGGGATTCTTGTGCGCCGACCGGCCCACCAACAGTTCGGCGAAGAGATACGGCAGGCAGATCAGGGCGATGCACGCCAGGTAGATGATCACGAACGCGGCGCCGCCGTTCTCCCCCGCCACGTAGGGGAAACGCCAGATGTTGCCGAGTCCGATCGCCGATCCGGCGGCGGCGAGGACGAAGCCGAGGCTCGATCCCCATTGGCCGCGTGCGGGTCGTTCTTCCTGGGTCTGCATCGTTTCTCCTGCGTGCACCGGTGGGCGACCCGCGGCGGGCGGGCCTGGTGGGCCGGGATTCCGCGCCCGGTCGGGCGCGCGAGCCCGCGAGTCTAAGGATGCGATGAGGAAACGGTCAAGGTTCGCGAATCCGGCGAAAGTCGGGTGAGAGTCACGTTTCAGGTGGATGGATCCCGAGCGACGGCCCTGCTATACTCGGTCTGTATGCTTCGTGCCCGGGGGCGATTTCCGGAACGCGGACGATCGTACCCCAACCCAACCTCGAGCGCTTCAGTAAGGAACCCCATGATCAAGAGGCTCACGACCATCGTTTCGACCGTCGCTCTCGTGGCCGGTGCCGCCGGTGTGGCCACCGCCCAGACGAGCGCAGAGATCCACGGCGACCCCGGCTGCGCGCCGAGCCCGTTCGACGGCGACACCGTCACGCTGACCGGCGTCGTGTACGTCGAGGCCGGCACCTACAACAGCGGCTCCGTGTACTTCCAGGACAACACCGACGGCGGCATGACCTTCTTCGACTCGGCCTTCCAGGGCGTGCTCGCCGAGGGTGACGAGATCGAGGTCACCGGGACCGTCGGTGCCTTCAACGAGGAGATCCAGCTCAACGGCGTGACCGTGAACGTGCTCAGCTCCGGCAACGCCATCACCCCCGTCACCCTGACCAGCGGCGACCTGGCGGACGGCACCGACCAGCTCGGCAACTTCGTCGAGGTCGAGGGGCTGCTCAGCATCGTCAGCTCCGGCTTCAACAGCGTGTACGAGGTCGACGACGGCAGCGGTCCCGTGATCGTGTTCGTCGACGGCACCACCGGCATCGACACCGCCGCTCTGGACGCCCTCGCGGGCGACATCGTGCGTGTCCGTGGCTCCAGCAAGTGCTTCCAGGGCATCGGCGAGGTCCTGCCCCGCCGTGACGCCGACATCGAACTGCTGACCGTGGACAGCGACGAGACCAGCTTCGGCGAGGTCAAGGCCCGGTTCTAGGCCCGACCTTCGATCCGAACGGATCCAGGAGGGGCGTCCCGCGCGGGGCGCCCCTCCTCCGTGGTGCTCAGCCATCGCGGCGAGCTCCGTCGAGCAGCCAGTCCGCCATCACACGCGCGGCCTCGAGGGTCGACGGGCAGTGGATGTCGAGGAACTCTTCGTCGAGGGGGCGGTCACTCGGGACCTCACGGGCAGCGACGATGGCGCGCGCGCCGTCGAAGTTCACGTAGGCCAGTCGAGCGGTCAGTTCGTCGGGCGGACGCCCGAAGTCGCTTCCCGGCAGGATCGCCACTCCGGTCTCCTCCAACAGCTTCTCGCACAGGTCGCGGCTCGTGCGGATGCCACGCGCCGCCAGGGCCTCGCGGTGGTTGCAGAAGTCGGGGAACAGATAGAAACCGCCGCGGGGATCGATGACCTCGGCGCCGGCGTCGCGGAGCCGGCTGGCCAGGGCCCGGCCGAGCGCGCGCAGGACCCTCCGGCTCTGCTGCAGGTACTCTTCGATCTCGAGCCCGCCCTCGAAGGCCCGCACCGCGGCGAACTGGATCGGCGCCGAGGTCGACGTGTAGGTCTCGCTCGCGACGGCGGCCATGGCGTCGAGCAGCCAGCAGAGACCCGGCGGGAAGGTGAAGGTCCCGAGCCGCCAGCCGCCGGCACCACACCACTTCGACAGTCCCGCACTGACGATCGTGCCCTCGGGGTAGTAGCGCGCGATCGACACGTGCTGTCCACGGTGGTGCAGTTCGCCGTAGATCTCGTCGCTCACCACGACCATGCGGTACTTCCGGGCCACCCGGGCCAGGGCGCGCAGGTCGTCGGTGCGGAGCGTGTCGCCCGTTGGGTTGCTGGGGTAGTTCAGGATGACGATCCGCGGCCGGCCGGGGTCCTCGGACCCAAGTCGCTCGAGTTCTTCGGGCGTGAGCCTCCAGCGATTGCTCGCGCGGGTCTCCAGCCACCGCACCTGCCGGCCCAGGATGTGGGCCTGGGGCGCGTAGCTGACCCAGCTCGGTGTGGGGATCACCAGATCGCCGTAGTACACGAGCTGCAGAAGGAACATGAGCTCCTTGCTGCCCGGCCCGATCAGCACGTGGTTGCCTTCGCAGTGCAGTCCGTCGGTGCGACGGTGGTAGGCCGCCACGGCTCCGCGGAGCTGGCGGAGCCCGCGCACCGGTAGGTAGGCCTTCTGGTGGGCGTTCTGTCGCAGGGCCTCGATCACCACCTCGGGCACGGGAAAGGGCGACTGGCCGAGTCCCAGGCGGTACACGTCACGTCCTTGCCGCCGGAGCTCCTCGCTCCGCTCGTTGATCGCGAGCGTGGCCGATGCACGCATCCCGCGCACGTTCAAGTTCAGGTGGACCTCGGGAGCGGGACGCGACGCCATGGCGGACTCCTCGCGCGGTGGAGGGCGGGGGCGGCACCGCCTTGTCCGCCCCAGGCTTCGAAGCTAGCATCCCATCGTACGGGATCAATCGTCCTGACGTGTCACCCGCTGCGCGAAGGAACCGCCATGTCGCTCGAGAAGCTCAACGCCGGTCTGGCCCGGGATGTCGAAGCGCTCGCCGCCGAGGGTCGCGCCAAGGCGCCCGAGCGTGTCCTGAGCGGATACGTGCCGCCCCGCGACGGCCGCGGTCCGCGCTATCGGATCGAGGGCAACGACCAGGAGTTCCTGCGCATGAACTCCAACAGCTATCTGTCGTTGAGCCACGACGAGCGATTGCTCCACCGGGCGGACGTCGCCGCCAAGGACTTCGGTGTGGGTCCCGGTGCGGTTCGCTTCATCGACGGGACGTTCACCCCGCACGTCGCGCTCGAGCGCCGGGTGGCCGCCTTCTGCGGCAAACCGGCCGCGAAGATCTTCAACTCGGCCTACACGAGTAATCTGGGGCTCGCATTGGCCATCCAGAACCGCCAGACCTACTGGATCGGCGACGAGCTCAACCACAACTGCATCATTCGTGCAATGCGCATCGCCAATGTCCCGCGCGAGAACAAGGCGATCTACCGCCACAACGACATGGCGCACCTCGAGGAATGCGTGGAGCAGGTGCCCGACGGGATCGAGCGCGTGGTCGTGATCTTCGACGGAGTGTTCAGCATGCGGGGCGACACCGCCCCGCTCGACGAGATCGACGCGATCCTCGCGCCGCACCGTGATCGCTTCGCCGAGGGGTTGATCACGGTGGTCGACGACTCGCACGGAATCGGCGCCTACGGGCAGACCGGTCGCGGCACCGAGGAGTACGCCGGGGCGAAGGCCGACGTCGTCGTGGGCACCTTCGGCAAGGCCTTCGGGGTGAACGGCGGCTTCGTCGCGAGCAGTTCCGAGGTGGTCGAGGCCGTGCGCCAGAAGGCCGACACCTACATCTACACCAACCCGCTCAGCGCAGCCGATTGCGCGGCGGCGATCGAGGCCCTCGACATCACCGACAGCGACGAAGGCCGGCAGCGTCTGCGACACCTGCACGATCGGATCGCCCAGTTCCGTGCGGGCATCGGGTCGTTGGGTATGGAGTCGATCCCGGGTCCGCACCCCGTGGTTCCGTTGCTCGTGCGCGACACCGACCGGACACGGGCGATGGTCGGCGCGTTCTTCGAGCACGGCGTGCTCGTGGTGGGGCTGACCTTCCCGGTGGTGCCCAAGGGCGACGAGACCATCCGCTTCCAGGTCAACGCGGCCCACACCGAGGCCGACGTCGACGAGGTCCTGCGGGTGCTCGAGCGGATCCGCTGAGCGGGTGTCAGCCGCTCGTCCGGCCGGCGCGCAGCCCCAGGCGCTCGAGTTCGGCCCCGAGGTAGGCGAAGTCCGGCGTGAGCTGCCCTCGCCAGAGGATCGTCGCGCGGCGGATCGGATCGGGCAGATCGGCATCTTCGAAGGAGGTGCCGAGATCGAGGTCGGCCAGCGCTTCGACGAAGGGTTCGAGCGCATCGGAGAAGGTCTCCGACGACTCGATCGGCAGCTCGGTCGGCAGGTTGCCCACGGCCATCACGGCGACGCCGGGTCCGTCGAAGCCCGAGGGGGCCTCGCCGGTGGCCGGATCGAAGACGTAGACGGGGTCGCCGGGCTCGGTGTCGCGGACCGTGCACGCGAGCGAGCCCTCCACGTCGCAGGTGATGTCGCCCACCGCGAGCAAGCGCCCGCTCGGAGCGGTGGCCGCGTTGAGGTCCTCACGCGTGGCGAAGACGGGATAGCGCTCGTCCCAGTAGACGCCGTGCACGAAGAGGGCCACGTGCGACAGGAACTCCCTGAGCCGCGAGCGGTAGCGCTCGGGCGTCGCGTAGTACTCCCGCGTGTCGAAACCACCGTCGGCCCGCTGCACGAGGTGGTGGAGCTCGAAGCGGACGCGTCCGATGCGGTCGCCCACGTGTTCGTGCGCCGCGTTCCAGCCGGCGAGCTCCTCGGGAGCGACGTTCTCGAAGGGAAGGAGATCGAAGATCTCGAGGGCGCCGTTGGTGACGTTCCCGCTGCCGGTGAAGCCCACGGTGAGTGGCCGCACCTCGTCGGGGACCTCCCCGGCGCGGATCCGCTCGCCGGCGGCACGCACGGCTTCGCGGGCCTCACCCACGTCGGGGTAACGGTGTGCGGGTCGGAGCCGGTCGAAGGGGTTCTCGTGACCCATTGCCGTCAGACGGCGGCCGAGGGCCCACAGGCTGTCGATCATGCCGGCGACGCCGGCGTGGTGGCTGAAGTAGATCATCCGTCGGCCGGTGGCGTCGGTCACGCGCTCGTAGTCGATCAGCGTGCAGCCCAGGTCGACCATCCGGGCCAGCATGGGCATGTTGAACCACTGGCCCTTGATCGTGTGCGAGAAGAACAGGTAGGCCCCGTCGCGGCGGAACCAGGACGCCGGGATCTCCTTGATGCCCAGCACGACGTCGGCGTGCCGGACGTCGTCGACCAGGGTGGCCCCGGCGCTCGCGTAGGACGCATCGTCGAAGGCCCGCCGGGCGAAACGCTCGGCCAGGATCTCGACCCCGGCACCGGTGAGCCGGGCGACGGCGTCGGGGGTGAGGGCGACGCGGCGCTCCCACGGGTTCTTGTCCTCGCGGCGGAGTCCGATGCGTAGGCGGCTCAAGAGCGGACCTCGGGAGCTCGGTGTGTGGATCGATGACCCGTCAGGGATAGTCGAAGGCCGGTAGGCCCGCGACCGGTGTCGCGACGCCGCCCTGATCTTTCCAGCGTCGAGGACGGGCGTTAGTCTGGGCGCGGCGCTCCACCCACTCCGACCCCCCCCGAGGCATGTCCACCCAACGCTTTCGCTGCACTGTGCTGGGGGCTCTCCTCCTGGCGACGGGGGCTGCGGCCCAGCCCTCGGCCACGGCGGAGAGCGTGGTCGTGCGATCGGCCGCCGGGGCCAGCGCGGCCCTCGGCGGTGCCGACACCGTGTTCGGCACCGGAGCGTTCGACGCCCTCGACCAGCCCGCTCTGGCGGCCGAGGGAACGGGGATCCGGCTCGACGTGTCGTGGCAGATCGATCGTTTCGTCGATCCGGCCGTCGATCCCTGGGCAGTGGGCGTGATCGTTCCCCTGGGTGTCGGCGATCGCCGCCTGCCGGCGTTGAGCGTGTCGCATCGGAGGCTACAGGCCGACGGCCTGCCCCTGGCCGGGGACGCGCGGCTCCTCGTGGATCTCGACCACGAACTCACGAACCTCGGGATGGCCTGGCGGGCCGACGACGGACGGTGGTCGGTGGGTGCGACCCTGCACGCGGTCTCGAAGAGTGGCGTGAGCGGCTTCACCCTGCGGACCGCCACCGTCGACACGGCCTTCGCCGCGGCGGGACACGACGATCTGCTCTTCGCGGGCAGTGTCGGCGGACTCGTCACGAGCAATGCCCTCCCCTTCGCATCGGGGTCGCTGTCGCTGCGGGGCGGGGCGGCTCTGCGGCGCGTCGGAGAGGACGTCGACGTCCGGGCCGAGACGATCACGTTCGGCTCCGGAACCTCCCAAGTCCTGACCCGACGGTCGGCCCTCGCCTCGGCCGTGGCCGTCGGCGCCGGGGCGCACTGGTGGAGGCCCCGACTGGCGCTGCGGGCCGCGGTCGATGCCGCGTGGCCCCTCTACGACGAGGCGCCGGACCACCCCATCCTGGCGGCGGGTGTCGAACTCGCGGTGGCCGACGTGGTCTTCCTGCGCGCGGGCGTGCGCGACGACGAACTCGATACCATCATGACCTTCGGGGCCGGGCTCCGCGCACCGCTGTCGCGCCGCTGGAGCGTGAGCCTCGACGTGGCCCGCGAACCGGGCCGAGCCGACCGTTCGGATCCCCCGGACGCCACCGTGATCGGGATCCGCCTGACGGCCCCGATCCCGGGCACGGGCGACGACGACCTCGACGACCTGCTCGACGACCTCGACGACATCGACGACTGGATCGATGATCTCGAGCCTGCTTCGAGCGACACCATGACGACCCCTACCTCCGATCAGGAGTGACCGCCGTGACGCAACGTGTGCTCTTCGTGTGCCTGGGAAACATCTGCCGCTCTCCGTTGGCCGAGGGCGTGTTCCGCCATCTGGTCACCGAACGCGGGCTGGACGATCGGATCGAGGTCGATTCGGCGGGCACGGGCGGTTGGCACGTGGGCGAGGGCCCGGACCCACGCTCGCTCGAGGTGGCGGTGCGCAACGGAGTGAGCCTCGACGGGCAGTCGGCTCGGCGGATCGAGAACGGGGACCTCGCCGACTTCCACTGGGTCGTGGCCATGGACACCGACAACGAGCGCGATCTTCGTCGCCTGGCCGAAGCCAGCGGTGAGGCACGCATCCACCGTCTGCGCGACTTCGACCCCGAGGGTGCCGGTGACGTCCCCGACCCCTACTACGGAGGGCCGCAGGGCTTCGACGTCGTCTACGCGATGGTCGAGCGCAGCTGCCGAGCGCTGCTCGACCGGGTGGAAGCGGAGTTGGGCCGGTGATCGACGACACGCGGCTGCGGCAGGTGCTCGAGGAAGGGCTCGGTCGTCCGGTCGGCGACTTCGACCGCGAGCCCCTCGGGGGCGGGTGCATCAACGACGCCTTCGTCGTGGACGTGGGCGAGCGCTTCGTGGTGAAGGGCAACGATCGTCCTCTGCCCCACCAGTTCGAGTCCGAGGCGCGGGGGCTCGAAGCCCTGCGCGCCGCCGGTGGCCCGCTCGTGATCCCCCGCGTCCTGGGGTTCCGTGACGATGCCCAGAACGGCGGCTTTCTCGTGATCGAGTACCTCGAGCCCGGACGCCGGGCGCCCGACTTCGACGAGCGCCTCGGGCACGGTCTGGCCTCGCTGCACCGCCACGCCGACGATCGCGGATTCGGCTTCGACGTCGACGGCTACTGTGGTGCCACCCCTCAGCCGAATCCCTGGACCGACCGCTGGCCCGCCTTCTACGCCGAACATCGGATCCGGCACCACGTCCGTCTGGCGGCCGACCGCGGACTCGACCGCGGCACCGTCGATCTGCTCGACTCGATCGCCGATCGCCTCGAGGAATGGATCGACGACGGGCCGTCGTCGTTGATCCACGGCGATCTCTGGTCGGGGAACCTGCACTGCACGGCGGACGGCGCACCCGCCCTGATCGACCCCGCTGCCTACTTCGGACACCGCGAGGCCGAGCTCGGCATGATGTCGCTGTTCGGAGGGTTCGGGCCGGCAGTGTGGGAGGCCTACCAGGAGGCCTGGCCGCTGGAACCGGGATGGCGGCAACGACTCGGTCTGTACGAGCTGTACCACCTGATCAACCACTACGTCTTGTTCGGTGGGGCCTACGCCGCGTCGACGCGCGACTGCGCCCTTCGCTACGCGGGCTGAGCGTTCAGCGCTGCACGCTGAGTTGCAGGAAGACCTGCCGCGGGATCTCGGCCGACGGATAGATGTCGGTGCGGTCCTCGAGATCCACCCGCCCGTCGTCGATGAGATTCCGGCCCAGCACCGACACTTCCACGGCGGGGTCCGGTCGCCACGCCAGTCTCGCCTGCAGCTCCTGGACGCCTTCGATCGGGAGGCGATAGACGGCCTGATCCTCGGACACGTCGTCGAGGGCGGAACTCACGCGCAGGCCGAGGTCGGCGCTCCAGGTCGAGGTCGGAGCCACACCCAGGCGGAGGAAGCCCATGTGCCGGGGCGAGTCCTCGGGATTGTTGTTGAAGAAGCTGACCGCGACGTCCCCCTGTTCGGGGTCCATCGGCGCGGCAAGCAGATCGAGATCGAGATAGGTGTAGCTGGCCTGGAGACGGATCCAGGGTCGCGGCCGTACCTCGAGCACGGTCTCCATGCCGCGGGCCCGCATCTCGGCTCCGTTGACGACTTCCGAGTCGAGCTCCAGGTGAGGCGGCACGTCGATTCCGCCGGCGACCTCCGGTTGCTCCACCACGTTGTACACGAGGTCGTCGTAGTCCTGCTGGAAGACGGCCAGGTCGATCCCGACGGCGGACCCGAGCTGTTTCCTCCAGCCCATCTCGTAGGCGAGCATCGATTCGGCGTCGAGGCCAGGATCGCCCTCGAAGTTCGCGATGGTCGACACGAGTTCGCCCTGGCCGGGTCCCACCTGCCGGCGGGCCACGGTGGACGTCAGGGCACGCGACGGCGTCCGGACGGCACGCGACGCAGCGGCCCAGAAGAATCCGGCCCGGCCGGTGTCGAACGCGGTACGAACGCTCGGCTGCCACTCCCATCCCGAGTCGTCGTTGTGCTCCAACTTGGTCCCCGCGATCAGGCGGACGCGGTCGGTCGCGCGGAACTCGTCCTGCACGAACAGGCTCGTCCAGTGGAGCGTCCGGCTCGTGGGCACGAAGCCGTAGGTCGAGCTCCCCCGGATCCGATCGTCGGACACCCGGAGGTTGGCCCCTGTGACGAAGTCGTGGCGGTCGCCCTCGCGCGTGAACTGGAGGTCGGCGTCGTAGCTGAAGCGCTCCTCGTGGAACAGGCGCTCGTCACGGTCGTGGAACTCCAGCCAGCTCTGCACCGCGACACTCGAGCGATTCCCCACCGGACGCACCCAGCGCGCGAGGGCCGACACCGCCTGGGTGAGGTGGAGGTCCACGTCCCGCACCACGTCGACCTGGCGCTCTTCGTCGAACAGCACGTCCTGGCGCTCGGTCTCGACCCGGTAGGCCCGGGCGTTGAGCGTCACCCGACCACCGCCGGCCGGGGCGTCGTAGCGCAAGCCGGTGGACAGGTTCCTCCATCCCCCGCCGTCGAACTGGCCCGGAGCGGCGTCGAACTCACCGCGGTCGTGGCCGCTGATCCAGACCCGTCCGTGTCCCTCGTCGCCGACGCGGCCCCCGAACCGGGCCCGGGCGCCGAACTCGTCTCCACTCACGCGACTCGAGACCGACCAACCCTGCGTCTCGCCCGCTTCGCGCGTGACCACGTTGATCACGCCGTTCACCGCGTTCGCACCCCACAGTGCACCGCCGGGGCCCCGGACGATCTCGATCCGGTCGATGTCGTCGATCGGCAGGTCGTGCTCGTCCCAGTAGACCCCCGAGAAGAACAGGCTGTAGACGGAGCGGCCGTCGATCAGGACGAGGAGCTTGTCGGAGAGCACGCCGTTGAAGCCCCGCACGCCGACCGCCGTGTTGGCGGCGTTCAGGCGCGAGAACTGGACCCCCGGGACCCACTCGAGGGCGTCGACCAGGGTGACCGCGCCGTAGCGACGCAGGTCGTCCTGCGTGAGCACGGTGACCGCGGCCGGGGTCTCGAACGCCGACGTCGGCCGCTTCGAGGCCGTGACGACCTCGACCTCGAGGAGCTCTTCGAGTGACAGCTCCTCGAGCCCGTCGCCGGCCCGGGCCGGGCTGGCGAGGGCGATCGCGAGCGCGACCCACATCCATTCGGGCAGTCGTGGTGACATGGTCCTCCTCGTAGAGATGGGTCGGCCGGCCTCGACGGATCTTGAGGCCGGATCCCTGGAGGGACGCGGGGCGTGACGGGACCGGAGGGACCCTCCATACTCGGGGGCCCCCGAGGCGGAGGTGCCGGAATGAAGCGACTCACCCCGAATCTCCTCGTCGAGTCCATCGAGGATGCGTTGCCGTTCTGGGAAGCCCTGGGATTCGAGCGGATGGCCGAGGTCCCGCACGGCGGGCGGCTCGGTTTCGTGGGCCTGACGCGCGGCGATGCCGAACTCATGTTCCAGAGCCGGGCCTCCCTCGAGGCCGACCTGCCGGAGGCCGTGCCCGAGACCTGCGATCACTCGGGGTTGGGCCTGTTCGTGGAGATCGACATGCCCTTCGACGACCTGATCGAACGGATCGACGGCACCGACGCCGAGATCCTCGTTCCCGATCGGCGCACCTTCTACGGCGCCCGCGAGATCGCCGTGCGGACGCCCGACGGGATCTTCGTCGTGTTCGCCGCCTTCGAAGACGCCGAGGCCGGATAGTCCCGGGTGCGAGTGCGACCGGCAGGCCGCGCACGACACCGGTCGGCCACCCGCTGGTTCCGGACCCGTGTCCGGTCGGTGCCCGTCGTCTCGTGGCTCCAGAGCGTTTCGGAGCCCCCGAGATCGCGGTACGAGCGGTCGAACACATCCGGGAGGTCCCCGCGTAGGATCGTCAGACGGCATCCGCGGACCCGGAGTTCAAGCTCGAACAAGACCACCTGGATGGGTCGGGACGGATCGGACACGGTTGACACACGGGGGGCGTCGGCAGTGCGGCGACCGGATCGACACGGAAATCGGGGCGAGCGGGCCCGCCGGGGCGTCCGGCTCGCGTCGCTGGCGCCTCTGTTGGCCGTCATCGTGTTCGCACGGCCGGCCCCTGCGGGATGCGCCGAACAGAGCCTGTGGGCCTACGAGGCCGTTCCCGCGGCCTTCCGGTCGGGTGAGGTGGAACGAGTCTACGCCGCGATCGACGAGTGGTGGGCCGCGTGCGGACCGCAGCCGGATGTCGTGCGGATCGACGTGCTGGCCCGGATCTGGGCGGACGACTTCGATCCCGAGACCCTCACCCCCGAGTTCGTCGACCACCTCGTCGAGATCGATCTCGAGGCCCGGGACTTCGCGGCGGCCGAGCGCGACACCACGCTCGACGACGTGCTCTGGACGCGCCGTTTCGACCGGTTCAGCCGGGATCTCGCCGCCGATCTGATCCCGGTGACGGCTCCGGGAACGGTCGAGTACCTGTTGGCCCGCTTCTATGCGGGTGAGTCCGAGGTCCTCTGGCAGCGCATCGATGCCGAGCCCTATGCCTCCACCTGGCTCGGAACGCTCGTCCGGGCCGAGCGGGAGCGTCTGTCCGAGCCGCAGCCGGTCGGGTTGGCAGGGCTCTACCTGGGGCAGTGGAACGGCCGGGGGCGGCTGGAGCCCGCGGGTGGCCGGCTCGCGATCGGGTTGCAACTGGGTGGCAGGGTCGGCCGCTTCGGAGCGCGCCTGGCCGGAGACCTCCTCGTGGGCAACTACGACGGCGACTACGTCATCCGCGACGGCGAGAACCTCTTCCTCACCAACAAGTTCACCGGCCTGTCGGCGCTGCTCGAACCGAGTGTTCGCGTGACGTCGCTCGGACCCGTCGCGCTCGATCTGACCGCCGGCGTGGGGTGGGCCGGAGTCGAGGCCCTCTCGCCCGAGGTGGTGCGTGGGATCGAACTCCCCGCGGTGTGGGCGCACTCCCTCGTGCGGACGGCGGGAGTCAACGCGCGGTGGGAGATCGACCGGCGATTCCTCGAACTGCAGTTCCGGTGGGAATGGTCGGACTGGAGCACGGGCGCCGACGGCTCCGATCTCGACGGCGAGGCCTGGCAGATCCGCATCGGGTTCGGCGGGACGACGCCGTCGGAGGACGTCGAGCGCCGCCGGGAGCTGCTCGAACCGCGCCGCAGCCGGCCCCGGTGAAGCCGATCGCAGGAATCGGGTCGCGCGGGGACGAGCGGGTGGCCTAGTCTGCGCTCGTCCGGTCGCGAGGAGCCCGCCGTGGACGACTACGCCCGCATCGAAGCCGCACTGTTGCGCATCGAACGCGATGCCCGCCGTCAGCCCTCCCTCGAGGAGCTGGCCGCGAGCGCCGGGCTCAGCCCGGCCCATTTCCAGAGGGTGTTCACGCGCTGGGCCGGGATCAGCCCGAAACGCTTCCTGCAGGCCGTCACGGTGGGCCGTGCGCGTGAGCTGCTCCGTCGCAGCCGATCGGTGCTGGACGTCGCGCTCGACGTCGGACTCTCGGGCCCGGGGCGTCTGCACGACCTGACCGTCACCTGCGAGGCCATGACGCCCGGCCAGATCGGGCGGCTCGCCGACGGCGTCACCATCCGGCACGCGATCGTCCCCTCGCCCCTCGGGCCGGTGTTCGTCGCCCGGACCGACCGGGGCGTCTGCGCCGTCGAGTTCGTGGCCTCCGGCGAGGATCCCGCACCCGGGCTGCAGCGTCACTGGCCCGGTGCCGCGCTGGTCGCCGCCGCGGACGACGAGGCCGTCCCATGGGGTGCCGCGATCTTCGGGAACGGTCCGCGGCCCCCGCTCGCGCTCCACCTGCGCGGGACGAACTTCCAGATCCAGGTGTGGCGGGCGCTCCTTCGCATCCCCTCCGGCCGGATCGTGGACTACGGGGCCCTGGCCGAGGCGGTGGGGCGGCCCGGTGCGGCGCGCGCGGTGGGAGCCGCGGTGGGGGCGAATCCGGTCGCCGTGCTGGTTCCCTGCCACCGCGTCCTGCGCCGCCACGGGCAGCTCGGAGGGTATCGGTGGGGGACCGGCCGCAAGCTCGCGCTCCTGGGGCGAGAGCTGGCTCGAGGGTCCGACGGCGGCGGCGCATCCCGGTCCTAGCCGGCGGCGGACGGGTCGGGGCCGAAGGAGTGGTCGTGGACCTGGCCGTTTCGGTTGGCATCGTGGGGAGGCGTTCAACCGTTCGTCGGTCGATCGGTGCGCATGACCCCTGCGAATCCGGAACCACGAACGATCATCGAGGCGCGACCGAACTCTTCCACCGCTGCAGGCGCTCCAGTTCCTCGCGCGCGCGAAAGGCGATCCTGGTGTGATCGAACTCCTCGAGCAGCATCTCGAGCCGAGCGATCGCCTCGTCGACGTCGCGTTCGGGGTTCAACAGGTGACCCTCGGCCCGTGCCCACGAGTAGAGCGCTTCGGCGCGTACTTCGTCGCGACTGTCGTGGCGGTACAGGTCCCGATAGATCGCGATCGCGCCATCGTAGTCGTGCTGGCGCATCAGCCGCGCGGCTTCCTCCTGCAGGCTCTCCCCGCGCAGGGTCGTGGTCTGTTCGACGGTTCCGTCGAGATCGTCCGCGTCGGGGTCGATCCGACGTTCGACCTCGGCGCGGCCGCCGCAGCCCGCCACCGTGGTCACCGCGAGCAGGAGGACGAGGAGGCTTGCGTGGTTCATGGACGTGGTCCTTCCGGGTGGGAACGATGACGTCACGTGCGGCCCTGACTATACTCCGGCCATCCATCGCACCCAAAGCATCCGCGAGGTCCGTGACATGCCCCCTGCCGCCACGCTCCGACTCGTTCCCGGCTCCATGGAACTCGCCACGCTTCGTCGGGTGGTCGAAGGACCCGTCCGCGTGGACCTCCACGAGGATGCGCGCGCGGCGGTGCGCGCGGCGCGGGGGACCGTCGATGCCATCGTGCGCGAGGAGAGAGTGGCCTATGGCATCAACACGGGCTTCGGGCTGCTCGCCCGCACGCGCATCGGGGCGAATCAGCTCACCGATCTGCAGCGAAACCTGGTGCTCTCGCATTCCACCGGTGTCGGTGCGGAACTCGACGCCGCCACCGTTCGCCTGGTGCTGGTGCTGAAGATCCTCGGCCTGGCCGGCGGCAACTCCGGGGTGCGGCCGGAGTTGATCGACACCCTGGCCGCGATGGTCGAGCACGACGTCCTGCCCTGCATTCCGTCCAAGGGATCGGTCGGCGCCTCCGGAGATCTCGCACCTCTCGCGCACCTGGCGGCCACGTTGCTCGGGGAGGGCTCGGTGCGGCAGCACGGAGAGCGTTTCCCGGCGGCCCAAGGGCTTCGACGCGCGGGCCTGGAACCGATCGACCTGGCGCCGAAGGAAGGCCTGGCCCTGTTGAACGGGACCCAGGTCTCGTGTGCGCTGGCGCTGCGGTCGCTGTTCGAGGCGGAGCGTTCGTTCGCGAACGCCGCCGCGACCGGTGCCCTGAGTGTCGACGCCCTCATGGGCAGTGACACGCCCTTCGACCCGAGGATCCACGCCGTGCGCGGCCACCCTGGTCAGATCGACGCCGCAGCCGTCTACCGGGGACTCATGCAGGACAGCGCGATCCGCCAGTCGCACCTGTCGTGTGATCGGGTCCAGGATCCCTACTCGCTGCGCTGCCAGCCGCAGGTGATGGGCGCGGCGCTCGACCTGATCCGCCGGTCGGCCGACACCCTGCGCATCGAGGCCAACGCGGTCACCGACAACCCGCTCATCTTCCCCGAGGACGACGACGTCCTCTCGGGTGGGAATTTCCACGCCGAACCGGTGGCCATGGCCGCCGACGTGCTCGCCCTGGCCATTGCCGAGATCGGGGCGCTCTCCGAACGGCGTCTGGCGCTGCTGATCGATCCCGCGCTCAGCGGTCTTCCGGCGTTCCTCGTGGAGAACGGCGGGGTGAACTCGGGCTTCATGATCGTGCAGGTCACGGCGGCCGCCCTCGCGTCCGAGAACAAGTCGCTGGCGCATCCCGCCTGCGTCGACTCGCTGCCGACCTCGGCGAACCAGGAGGACCACGTGAGCATGGCCACGTTCGCGGCGCGCCGGCTGGGCGACATGGTCGACAACACCCGCGGGATCATCGCCTGCGAGCTGCTGGGCGCCGCGCAGGGGATCGACTTCCACCGGCCGCAGACCACGTCGCCGCGTCTGCAGCGTCTGCACGGAGCCTTGCGGGAGCGCGTGGACCATTACGATGCCGATCGCTACCTCGCGCCCGACATCGAGGCGGCGACGGAGTTGCTGCGCGGCGAACTCGGCGTCGATCTGTGCACCGAGGTGGTCGAAGACCTCCTCCCGTCCTACCCTCGAACGACACCCAACGCCGAGAGGAAGTGAACCATGGCCGCCACACCGTCCACCATGCTCGAACTGGGTACGTCCGCGCCCGACTTCTCGTTGCCCGACACCGTCGGCGGCGGTCGTGTGTCGCGCGACGACTTCGCCGACGCCCGCGCGCTGCTCGTGATGTTCGTGTGCAACCACTGCCCCTTCGTGATCCACGTGCGCGAGGAGCTCGCGCGTCTGGCTGCCGATTACCGCAACCGCGGCGTGGCCGTGGTCGCGGTCAGTGCCAACGACGTCGAGAAGTATCCACAGGACTCCCCGGAGAAGATGAAGGAGTTCGCGGCGCAGAACGGGTGGGATTTCCCGTACCTGTACGACGCTTCGCAGGAAGTGGCGAAGGCCTATCGTGCGGCCTGTACACCCGACTTCTTCCTGTTCGACGGCGACCGGAAACTGGTCTACCGCGGGCAGCTCGACGACAGCCGTCCCGAGTCGGGCATTCCGGTCACCGGCGCCGATCTCCGCGCCGCCCTCGATCGGGTGCTGGCCGGCGAGGCGGTACCGCCCGCGCAGAAGCCCAGCCTGGGCTGCAACATCAAGTGGAAGCCCGGCAACGAACCGGAGTACTTCGGATGAGCGCGCAGGAGCTGCGACCCTTCCACCTGGCCTTCCCCGTGGACGACCTCGAGGCGGCGCGCCGCTTCTACGTGGACGTCCTCGGCTGCGCGACCGGACGCGAGAGCGACCGGTGGATCGACTTCGACCTGGGTGGGCACCAGATCGTGGCGCACCTGGTCGAAGAGGGGCAGCGGGCGCCGGGCAGCAACGCGGTCGACGGGAAGAACGTCCCCGCCTTCCACTTCGGCCTGGTGTTGAGCATGGAGCGCTGGCGGGGACTCGCCGACCGTCTACGCGGGGCGGGCGTGGAGTTCCTGATCGAGCCCTACGTGCGCAACGAGGGCGAGGTCGGCGAACAGGCCACGCTGTTCGTGCGCGACCCCGCGGGCAATGCGCTCGAGTTCAAGGCCTTCGACGACCTCGGCCAGTTGTTCGCGACCTGAGCCTGTTCAGACCGACAGCGCCATCGAGAAGCGTCGACGGTACTTCTGCGTGAGCGCGTGGTCCTCGCCCAGCAACGCGAAGAGGGCGATGCAGGCGCGGCGTGCACCGTCGTCGTCGAGTTCGCGGTCCTGCTCGACGACTCCGATCCACTTGCTCAGTGCCTCTTCGAGCTCGCCGTGCGCGAAGTCGAGAGCAGCCTGACGGTACATCGCGGACACGTCGTCGCCGTCCGCTTCGTCCTGCGCGCGGGCCGCATCGACCAGGTCGATCAGGTGGAGGAGGTGTTGGGCCTTCTCGTAGGCCTCGGCGTCGCCGGTGATCGATTCGAGGTGCTCGCGGGCTGCAGCCGGCTCGTCCTCGATCAACAGACGCGCGAGTTCCAGCCGCGCCGTGTCCTGGCCGGGGTCGAGTTCGAGAACCTTCTCGAACTCGCGCCGGGCGCGCTCGCGATCGCCCTCGATCAGCGACGTCTGTGCTTGCGACAGGGCGGACGTGCCCGGTCCCGGCAGGTGTTGACGCAACCACATCTGGATCTGCGCTTCGGGGAGCGCTCCGACGAACTCGCCGACGACTTCGCCGTTGCTGAACAGCTTCACGGCCGGAATGCTGCGGATCCCGTACTGCTGTGCGATGTCCGTGTGGGCTTCGGTGTCGATCTTCACCAGTTCCCATCGACCTTCGGCCTTCTCGGCCAGGCCCTCGAGCGCCGGACCGAGCATGCGGCACGGTCCGCACCATTCCGCCCAGAAGTCCACGAGCACAGGGACTTCGTGGCTCCGTTCGAGGACGGCCGTGGCGAAATCGGTCTGCAGTTCGTGACGTGAATTCATGGGGTCCTCCGGGACGGATCCGCGACACGGGGCACGGACGACGAAATAGGAATGTCCGGAGTCCCGCGCCAGCGCTCAGCGTGAGCGGTCGCCGACGATCGTGCACAGGCGCAGGAACTGAGAACTGGCTTGCAGACCGGACGATGCCAGTTCCTCGACGTTCAGGACCATTCCCATGCGATTGTCCTGAAGGACGAGTGCGAGGATCCCACCCTGATCGTGGACGAACTCGGGGACTTCACCCACGAGGAGGGTCCCGGAATCCCCGAGCTCGTCGAGCCACTTCCGTCGCTCCGGATCGACGCCGCTCGGCACGAAGAGAACCTGACACGACCGGGCTTCTTCGAGTGAAGCCACCTCGACGACCCGGAAGGCGAGGCCCTGCGACGAGGTCTTCCCGCGGAAGACCTTCCGGAGCGAACCCCCGAAGGGGTCTCGGCCCAGGACACCGACCCGGAGTGTGTCGGCGTTCTCGTCGAGCACGGAGTCCGGCCAGGTGAAGGCCCGGCCGATGCGGAAGAGGAACGCCGCCTTCACCTCGTATTCGTCGTGCGCGTCCTGCGCGACCGACGGCCCGGGCACCAGGAGGCCCGGGGCCAGCAGTCCGAGGACCAGCAGAGCGCGGAGCGCTCGTACGCGTCGTCGGCAGAGCCTCACCGGGGGGCTCCCGGAACGACCGGATCGTGGGTCCGGGTGTAGCGCTGGACCATCTCCGACAGCGAGGCGAGGTTGAACGGTTTGGCGAGGTAGTCGTCCATCCCCACGGCCACACACCGATCCCGATCGCCGGCCATGGCGTTCGCGGTCAGCGCCACGATGGGCACCGAGTGCATCGATCCCTTGAGGGCGCGGATCGCCCGCGTCGCTTCGAATCCGTCCATGACGGGCATGGCGCAGTCCATGAACACCATGTCGAACGAGCCCATTCGGCAGTAGTCGACGGCTTCCCGCCCGTTCTGCGCCAGCGAGACACGGCAGCCGGTCTTCTCCAGCATGGTCACGCCCAGGCGCTGGTTGACGACGTTGTCCTCGACCAGCAGGACCTCGGCCGTGTGGACGTTGCGCGGTCGAGGGGTCACCCCGTCGAGGGGGCCGCCCTCGGTGTCGTCGATTTCGCCGGGTTCGAGGAAGAGGCTGAAGTGGAATCGGCTTCCCTTCCCCTCTTCGCTCTCGACTCGCAGACGCCCACCCATCAATTCGACCAGGCGGGCACTGATGGCCAGCCCGAGTCCGGTTCCCCCGAAGCGCCGTGTGGTACTGGAGTCGGCCTGGGTGAAGCTCTCGAAGACCTGGGCCAGCTTGTCGGTGGCGATGCCGATGCCGGTGTCGATCACCTCGATGTCGAGACGGGGCTTGCCTTCGTGTTTCGCGTCGGCGCTCACGCGCAGTTCGACGTGCCCCTCCGTGGTGAACTTCACCGCATTGCTGAGCAGGTTCAGCAACACCTGACGGATCCGGACCGGATCACCCACGTAGGCGCGATCGAGCTCGGGGCCGAGATCGAGGCGCAGTTCGATCTCCTTCTCGTCGGCTCGGACCTGCAGCATCTCCCGGGTGTCGTGGGCCACGCGGCGCACGTCGAAGGGGATCCACTCGACCTCCATGCGCCCGGCCTCGATCTTCGAGAAGTCCAGGATGTCGTTGATGATCGTGAGAAGGGCCTCGGCGGATCCGTGGACGGTCCGGGCGAAGTCCTTCTGCTCGTCGTCGAGCGGTGTCTGCATGAGCAACTCGGTCATGCCCAGGACACCGTTCATGGGCGTGCGGATCTCGTGGCTCATGTTGGCCAGGAACTGACTCTTGGCCAGGGCGGCGGCCTCGGCCCGGTCACGCTCGTGGCGGAGTTCCTCGGTGCGTTCGTCGACGCGTCGTTCGAGATCGGAACGTGCGTCCTGCAGCGCCGCGTCACGTTGCTCGATCTGCTCGAGCATTTCGTTGAAGCCGTTGATCAGCAGGCCCATCTCGTCGCGACCGCCGCGCTCGGCGCGCACCGAATAGCGGCGCTCTTCGGTCACGATGCGCATCACCTGCGAAAGACGGGCGATCGGCACGGTGATCACCCGTTGCAACGACGTGGCGATGAGCAGTGCCACGACCAGGCCCACGGTGATCATGGCCAGCGCGGTGCGCGTGGAGCGTGCCTGGTGGGCCGCGAGCGCGTCGGTGTTGGTTCGCAGGAAGATCCATCCGGCGATCTCTCCGGCCCCGCCGGGGAGTTCGATGGGAGCGAGGACCACCAGGTCGTCGCCGACGTAGGCATGGCCGGGCTCGCGCACGGGCATCCGGTCGAGCGGTGCGGGCGCCGGCTCCTCGACCTCCCGGTCGATGGCGACGAGACTCGAGCCGTCGGGCAGGAATACGCGGGCCTCCTCGAAGGAGGGCTCGGCGTGCAGGGCGCGCAGGACGGCGCCGGCATCGGTCGCGTCCTCGAACAGGGCCGCCATCTTCAGATTGTTGGCCACGACGTCGGCCAGGACGGTGCACTTGGCCTCCATCTCGTGCCGGATCTGACGCGCGCCCTGGACCCACGTCACCGCTCCGGCCACCGCCAGGGCGAGCGACGAGGAGACGGCGATCAGGAGCATGAGCTTCCACCGCAGGGGCAGGTCGCGGCCCCATCGCTCGCTCGGGCGCAGACGCGAGGGAATGGACATGCGGTGAGGGCTCCCGGACGTTGGACGACACGAGGATGCGGCCGTGGACGCGTTCCGGCATCACGGCTCGTCCAGGGCTTCGGACGGTCGCACGGAGAACCTGAGGACAAAGCCCGGAACGGAAGCCGGGACGGAACCCGGTACGGTCAGCCGGCGTGGACGATCTCCCAGACGTGACCGTCGGGGGCGCGGACGCAGGCCCCGTACCCTTGCCACGGGAGCGGCCCGGGCGGTCGGGTCACCGTGCCGCCGAACTCCTTGCAGCGGTTGACGATACGGTCGACCTCGGCGTCGGATTCCACGTTCACCGAATGGAGGGTCGACGGACCGGCCGGGGTGGGGGTGCCGCCGGCGAAGGAGGCGAGGGCGTCGGCGGGGTACAGGCAGAGGCGGATCGGCCCGGTCTCGAAGGTGATCAGGTCGCCCCGCTGCGACCGGATCGGCCACCCCATCCCTCGCTCGTAGAATGCCGTCGCGGCGGCGAGGTCGACCGCCCCGAGTGCGATCGTGGAGATGTGCATGCCGATCCCTCCCGGACCGTGGCGCTGGGAGCCGTCGCATCCGATGTTGGACGGGCGCCGAATCGATCGGCATCCGGCGCCAACCGCTCCCGATCCGATTCTCCCCCTTCCGTTGACGCCGCACACCATGCGACTGATGCCCCAGAGCGGCAACTCCCGTCCGCTCCTCGCGCTCCTCCTGCTCCTGGCCTTCTCCGAGGCGTCGGCTTCGGTGTTGCGGGGGCAGGTGGTGGACGACGAGACGGGACAGCCCCTCTCCTTCACGGCCGTCCGTCTGGAAGGCCCTGGCCCCGTCCGCGATCTCCTGACCGGCAACGCCGGTCGCTTCTCGGTCCGCGACCTCGAGCCCGGCCGCTGGTCGGTGCTCTGCACGTACCTGGGTTACGAGGACCTCGAGCGCACCGTCGACGTGCAACCCGGCGTGGAGATCGACCTGGAACTCCGCATGGTGGTCGACGCGATCGAGCTCGAGACGATCGACGTGGTCGGCGACCGCAACGGCTCGGAGCGGGAGTTGCAGACCGGCCTGGTCGAACTCGATTCGGAGACCCTGGCGCGGATTCCGGCGATCGGCGAGGCCGACCCCATCCGTGCGTTGCAGCTCCTGCCGGGAGTGCAGGCGGCGTCCGACCTGTCGAGTGGTCTGTACGTCCGTGGCGGCGGTCCCGACCAGACCCTGATCCTCTTCGACGGTGTGCCGGTCTACAATCCCACCCATGCCTTCGGCCTGTTCTCGAGTTTCCATCCGGATCTGATCGAGGACGTGACGCTCTACAAGGGCGCCTACCCCGCCCAGTACGGCGGGCGCCTGGGGGCGGTGCTCGACGTGCGGAGCCTCGAGGGCGAGCGGGGCCCGACCCGTGGGCGCATCGGCGTGAGCACGATCGCTGCGCGCGGGTTCGTCGAAGGCAGCTGGGGTGATCGGACCTGGGCACTGGGGGGGCGACGGACCTACCTGGAGCCGCTGCTGTCGATCCTGCGCAACAGCGATCCCGCGGTGCCCGCGTACTACTTCTACGACGTGAACGGGAAGCTGCGGATCCCCTCGTCGAACGGTTCGACCGACCTGCGCTTCTACTTCAGCCAGGACCAGCTCGACGTGAACGCCGACGAGAACACGAGTATCGATCTGGGCTGGGGAAATTTCCTGGTGTCGGGCACGCACCGCCGTCTGCTGGGCGAGTCGGCCACCGCCACCGTCAGCGCCTGGTACAGTCGCTATCGCAGCGACACCGATCTCAGTGTGTTCAGCACGCCGGTCGGGATCGCCAACTCCCTTCGAGACGTCTCGGCCGAAGCCACGTTGAGCTGGGCACTTCCACCGCGGCATCGCCTGACTCTCGGACTGACCGGCAGCCGCTATCGCTTCTCCTACGACGAGGCCTTCAATCTCGACGAGACGGTCGACTTCGACGCCAGTGCCTACGACGTGGCCGCCTATCTCGAGGACACCTGGCGGCCGGACGTGTCGTCGACCGTGCGCCTGGGACTGCGCACGCGGTATCTCAGCGATGGTGACCGCGTGCGCTGGGAACCCCGGCTGTCGATCCGGCAGCAGCTGAGCGACGCGTGGACCGCCAAGTTGGGGAGTGGGATCTACCATCAGGTGCTCCAGCTCGTGAGCACCGAGGGCTTCAGCGGAACCGATTTCTACCTGCCGATCGACGAGACCGTCTCACCCAGCCGTTCCATCCAGTTCGTGGCGGGCCTGGAGTGGATCCCCGAGCCCACTTGGAAGCTGAGCGCCGAGGGTTACTACACCGACCTCGAAGGAGTCGTCCTGCTCGACACCGAGATCCCACCCGACCGGGAATCGACCGCCGCGGAGGACGTCTTCGTCACCGGAGGAACCGGATGGGCTTCGGGCGTCGAACTCTTCGCAGAGAAGCGCATGGGGTCGTTGACCGGATGGATCGGCTACACCCTCGGCTGGACGCGGCGCACCTTCGACGAGATCAACCTGGGAGAGACGTTTCCCCCCAAGTACGACCGGCGCCACGACCTGAACGTGGTCGCGCGATGGGAGCGAGGGACCTGGGAGTACGGTGCAACCTTCGTCTACGGAACGGGGCAGGCCTTCACGCCGGCCTCGGCCCGCTACGGGGCGACCAATCCGGCCACGGGACTCCCGCTGAACCTGGGTGAGCTGCTGCCGGCCTCGCGCAACAGCGCTCGTCTGCTGCCCTATCATCGCATGGATCTGAGTGCCACGCGCCGCATCGAGCTGTTCGGCCGGACGGGTCGACTGTCGTTCACCGCGTTCAACGTCTACAGTCGACGCAACGATTGGTTCGTCACCTTCGACGTCGAGGACCCGAGTGCGGAACCCGAGATCGTCGAGCAGTTGCCCATCATCCCGAGCATCGGTCTCGAGCTCGACTTCTGAGCGGGGAGGAACGTCCGATGAAACAGATCGTCGCCAAGGCCCTGCTCGCGATCCTCGCCCTGGCCCTGCTCGTGGGTTGCGAGGACCGGGTCGTCTTCAACGAGGAGGGCGTGGGCCTGGTCGTGGTCGACGCGCAGTTGATCGTCGACCGTCCCCTCCCGGCGATCCGGGTCAGTCGATCGTTGAGTCCGCGCGAGCCCATCACGCCGGCGTCGGCCGGCGAACGTGACGCCGAGGTCTGGGTCGAGGACGAGGACGGAACCCGCGTGTTCTACTCCGGCGACCGGCGTCGGCCCGGTGAGCTGCTCGTTCCGGCCGGCCGCTACCTCCCGGTCGACGACGAGGTCCTGGTGCGTCCCGACACGCGCTACGACCTGTTCGTGCGGACCGCCCTCGGCGAAGAGGTCCGGGCCACGACGACCACTCCGCCCGCCTTCGAGGTCGAGGAATGGGTCGCTCTGGACTTCGACCTGAACGTGATCGAGACCCTCCGGGACTTCGACGACGTCGGGGACAGTGTGTACACCGTCTCGACGAATCGGCTCCGGTGGGGCGACAGTCTCCTCGAGGCGCGCTTCGCGCGCGATCCGCGCGTGTCCGCCTATCAGGTCGCCCTGTTCAGCCTCGACCGGGGTAGCGACTTCGCGATCGAGCCCGACTTCTTCGAAGAAGAGGACTTCGCGGAGCTCGAGCGCGAGGGATCGAGTCCGATGTTCGAGGCCAGCGAGGGGACGATCCGCCTTCCCTGGTTCGCCGTCTTCTTCGAGGGCCGCTACCTGATCAAGGTGTATTCGACCGACAGCAACTGGAACGACTTCGTCAACACGACGCCTTCGTTGAGTGGCGGCCCAGGCTTCGGAGGCAATGCTGGTGACGGTTTCGACCGGCCGATCTTCCACGTCGAGGGGGGCATCGGGCTGTTCGGTTCGGCTGCGGTCGACTCGATCGGCTTCTTCGTCCTCGACGACGACTGATCAGTTCTCCGGGCGCACGTTGCCGGCATCACCGGCGAGGGTGGTCGACCAGTCGGGCCCTCCGCGTTCGCGTGCGCTGGCGAGCAGGAACACCAGCCCGCTCAACGTGAGCAGGTAGAAGGTCGTCATGCGCCAGGCGCCCATCACCAGCGGGAGGACCTCGGCCGGCACCTCGCCCGCGAACAGGGTCAGGAAGACGAGCTCGGCTCCACCCATGGCCCCCGGCGTGGGGATCACCGCCATGAAGGTGAAGCACAACCACTGCAGCACCAGGCCGCGGACGGGATCGATCTCGAGCCCGAGGCCGTGGAGCAGCGCGGTGAACACCGAGTAGCGCGCCACCCACTGGATCGCGGCCAGCAGCAGATTGGTCGACCACGCGAAGGGATGCCGGGTCAGGGCGCGCCCCAGCAGCGCACGCCATTCGAGCCAGGAGCGGCAGAGAACCCCACCCACGGAACGACCCCAGCGCGTCCGTGCGAACACCAGGAGGGCGCCCGCGGTGATCGCCGCGGCGATCGATGCGCGCACCGGGGTCTCGACGGCCCGCGCCCCGACGTCGACGAGCTGTCCGAGCGCGCCGTCGTGCCAGACACCACTGGCCACCAGCATGGCCGGCATGGCGAGAGCGAAGAACAGGCCGTCCTCGAGCGAGCCCATACCGGTCAGCGAGAGAGCGCGGGGAAGGGGCAGGCCGCGGGCGTTCAACATGGCCGTCTTGACGGATGCGCTCCCCACCGCCGTCGGGGTCACCGCGGCACCGACCTCGGAGGCCACGGCCACGCGCAGGCAGTCACCGAGGCTGCGCCGTTCTCCTTCCCAGCGCAGCCAGTTCCACAGCCGCAGGCCGTTGGTCAGCCAGGGCAGGAAGGCGAGCACGAGGGCGAGGGCGAGCCACGCCGGGGAGATGCCGAGGAGCGACGCCGCACTGTCGGGATCGGTCGTCCAGAGAGTGATGCCGAGATGGGCTCCGATACCGAGCGGCAGGAGGATCTTCAGGGAACGCACTGCGCGTCACCGCCGAGGGTCGCAGGTCGCGTGTCGGAAGCCCCGACGTGTCGGTACAGCTCCAGGAGCCTCTCGAAGGTCACGCCCCACGAGAACTGCTGTTCGACCACACGCCGTGCCTCGCGTCCGAGTCGATTCCGGTCGCGACGCAAGCCCTCTCGGAGTGCGCGCGCGAAGTCCGCAGGATCGTCGGGTGCAGCCAGGACCCCCGTCTGGGGTGTGACGCGATCGACGAGCGCGCCCGCGGCGACACCGACCACGCCCAGGCCGCTGGCCTGGGCTTCGATCACCGACAACGCGAAGGTCTCGTGCGGCCCCGCGGTGACGTACAGATCGGCCGAGGCGAGAAGACGGCCGAGCCGGGCGCGGTCACTCACGTAGGGAATCACTCGGATCCGGCTGTCCTCGTGGGCCAGCGACTCGATCCAGGTGCGCAAGGGTCCTTCGCCGATGCAGACCAGCGAGACCTGCTCGGGAAGGCCGGCGTCCCGGAAGGTCTCGACGAGTCGGTCGACGTGTTTCTCCGTGTCGAGCCTTCCCGCGTAGACGAGGATCACCGAGTCGCGCGCGACCCCGTGTTGCTCCCACACCGAACGGTCACGATGGCGCGGGTGGAATCCGTCGAGGTCCACGCCGAGCGGTATGTGGTGCAGGTTCTCCCGGACTCCCACACGAGTGAGCGCTTCGTGCAGTTCGGCGGAGGAAGCGACGACGGCGGCGCAGTCCCGGTACACGGTGCGCGCATAGACATCTCCGATCCATTCGCTCGCCCGTCCCAAGGTCTCGCCTGCGACGCGTTCCACGTAGCGCCGTCCGTAGGCCCGCGGGAAATCGGTGTGGTAGAAGCCGACCACGGGCACTCCGCGGCGCCATCGGTGATACCGGGCGACCCAGGGCATGAGGTAGGGATCGCCGACCTCGACCACGTCGGGGGACTCGCGGCCGAGAATACGCAGCAACTTGTCGACGCGTCCGATGAAGCGGTAGGCGCCCGCCCCGCGCACCATGGGTGAAGTGATCTCGTAGGTGACCGCGCGTCCCTCCTCGACGACACGATCGACCGCCCCGGGCACGATCAGCACGTGTTCGTGGTCGGTGTGGTCGAGGACGAACCGCCGCTTCTCGTCGAGGTAGGTCTTCACGCCCCCGCTGTTGCGGGCGTAGGCCTGGACCATGTCGCAGATCTTCATGGAGCGGTCTCCGGCCGGAGACGACGAGTGTGGGCGAGTGCACGTCTAAGTGCGAATCAGGCCCTCTACAAGACAAGGGGCAGTGAAGATGCGTGGAGGAGGAATTGCTCGGGCGAGACCCCACGAATGCGTCGGCGTGGAGCGGCGCGATCGGCTTTCTCGCGGTGGGCGTCGTCTTGTCCCGATCTTCTCCGACGACTCACACACGTGTCGGTGATCGTGATTATGGTGTGCTGCGTGGAAGGAACCCGCGGTCCCGAGGTCGCCATGACGATGTCGAACGCACGCGTCGAGACCACGAATGCAACCCCCTTCGTCGTGTCGGGCGCGACGCGGGGACTGACGAGATCCCTGGCCGTGGTCGTGTCCCAGGTCGCGAGTCCTCCGGTGGTCGCCGTGGCGGCGGCCTACCTCGCCGCGGGACTCCACGGTCGACCCGTGGCGTTCGGTTGGGCCACGCTCCACGTCGTGCTCATGGTGCTCGTTCCGCTGATCTACCTGGTCGGACTCCTGCGGCGAGGAGCAGTGAGCGACCTGGACGTGTACAGACGTGAAGAGCGGTGGCGGCCGTTCCTGGCCACCGTAGCCGGGGCGTGGACGGGCTGGGTGCTGTTGACCGCACTGGGTGCACCTCCGTCACTGATGGGAGTGACCGGAGTGCTCGCCCTGGAGGCGCTGGTGGTCTTCGCGATCACTCTGAGCTGGAAGATCAGTCTGCACTGTGCCACGGTGGCCGTGGCCGGTGCCCTGGTGTGGAAGCTGATGGGTTCACCGGTCGTGCTCGTGGTCGGTGTTCCCCTGATGATCTGGTCGCGTGTGTTGCTGCGTCGTCACACGCCGGCCCAGACCCTCGCCGGTTCGGTCGTGGGCGTCCTGCTGGTCGTCCTGTTCTTCGATCTGTTCGCCGGGGCGGTGTGACATGCGCGTCGCGATCTTCGCCGAGACCTTCCTCCCCAAGTGGGACGGCATCACCAACACGTTGTGTCGACTGCTGGAGCACCTCGAGTCCGAGGGGCACGAGAGCATCATGTTCGCGCCCGAGGGCGCGCCTTCGTCGTACGCGAGCACGCGCATCCACGGCTACCCGGCGTTCAACTGTCCCTGGTACAACGACCTGCGTCTCGCCACGCCGCTCGGAACCGCCACCCGCGAGATCGAGGAGTTCCAGCCCGACGTGATCCACGTGGCGAGTCCGCTGCTCCTGGGCGCCATGGGTCTGAAGAAGGCCAAGCAGATGGGCGTGCCGGTGGTGGCCAGTTACCACACCGACGTTCCGGGATACATGGAACACTACGGGTTCGGTGCCTTGCGCCAGCCGAGCTGGGCGCTGTTCCGCTGGTTGCACAACCAGGCCGACCTGAACGTCTGTCCCAGTACCCACACGCGACGTCAACTCGAGGAGCACGGTTTCGAGCGCGTGGAGATCTGGGCGCGGGGAGTCGACACCGATCTCTACTCGCCCACGCGTTTCAGCTTCCAGATGCGCGACCGGATGAGCGGTGGTGTTCCCGACGCGCCGCTGTTGCTCTACGCGGGTCGTCTGGCGGTGGAGAAACGACTCGACCTGTTGCGTCCGGTCCTCGACGAGGTTCCGGGAGCACGTCTGTGTCTCGTGGGCAGTGGTCCTGCCGAGGAAGTGCTGCGCTCCATCTTCCGTGGTACCGACACCACGTTCATGGGCTATCTGAAGGGCGAGGACCTGGCCGCCGCCTACGCCTCGGCCGACGTGTTCGTCTTCCCGAGCGAGTCGGAGACCTTCGGGAACGTGGTGCTCGAGGCCATGGCCTCCGGTCTCACCGCCGTGTGCGCCGCGGCCGGGGGGCCGCTCGACATCGTCGACCACGGGCGCAACGGCTACCTGTTCACGCCCGGTCGGCATGCCGAGATCAGCAGCCTGCTCGAGTGGCTGATCGCTCACCCCGGTCCGAGCCGGGCGATCGGCCAGCGGGCCCGGATCCACGCCGAGGCGAACAGCTGGACCAACGTCATGGTCGGTCTGGTGAATCGTTACCGGGAGCTGGCCGAACTCAGTGAGGCCGAGCGCCCGGCTCTGGCGGGCTGAGTCGCGAACGTCCCCGCCAGGCCACCACGCCGTCGGACGCCGAACGTACACGCCAGTCGACGATCGGCTCGAGTTCCCGGGGCGGAACGAGCCCCGTGCGCGCGCTGCGCGTGAACCACACGAACACGACGGGATCGTCGGGAGCGAGCCCGGCCGTCAGCAGGCCGGGCTCGGGCCACTGGGTGCGTCGTCCGGTGTGCCAGTACAGGTACTCGGGCACGTTGGACCACACGGGATCGGCACCGTGGAGCAGGGGCTCCAGTTCCGCGAGCGAACGGGCCAAGCCTCCGTCGGGGGCGTAATCGTCCGCGCGTTCGGCGAGCAGCGGGGCACGCATCGTTCCGATGCCGCTGGCGAGCAGCCACAGTGCCCAGGCCGTGGCGATCGAGGCTCCGATCCGGGTGCGTCGTGATCGGCGCTGCAACGCGTCGCCGACCCGGGTTGCGAGGACGACGGTCACCGCGAAGGCCGGCGCCAGCAGCCGGTGGTCGGGGAGGTCGATCCTCTGCCGCGTGGAACCGACCCAGAGCAGGAGCAGGAAACCCGCGAGGGCTACGAGCCAGGGCGCGTCACCCGCGCCGGGCACCGCGCGCCCGCGCCGTATCCAGAGCGCGACGGTCCCCAGTGCGGCCAGCGCGGCCGTGATCAGGAGGACGTCCGTCGAGTCGACCTGAGGCACCACCCAGCGCGCCATGTGCTCGAGGGTGCGGCGGACGGTGGGGCCGAGTGGGCGGGGATCTCCCGGGAAGCTCTCGACGAGCTGTCCGGTGTGGAGAAGGTTGCGTCCCACCCACGCGATCAGGGGAAGGCTCACGGGGACCATCCACGGGAGCGCGCGTGGACCCGACCGCACCAGCAGGACCAGCACGACGGCCGGCCACAACATCAGACCGGTGAGTTTGACCACCGGGGCGATCGCGGCCAGCGCGAGCATCCATGCGCGGGCCGTGAGCGAGCCGTCTTCGACGGAGCGGGTGGCGGCGAAGAGGGTGGCGAGCACGATCGCGACCAGCAGTGCGTCGGCCAGGAGCGCGGTCGCCACGGTCACGATCGGAGCTCCGACGATCGTGCCCACCAGCATCGCCGCACGCCAGCTCTGCGAGCGCAGCCGGAGGGCGAGGGGCCAGAGCACGAACGGCACCAGCACCGACCAGAGAAGGGCCGTGCCGGCGCCGCCGACGGTCCGGGGCTCGATGCCGAGCGCGATCCCGGGGGACAGGGTGAGGGCGTAGCCCGGCGGCCAGATCCCGCTGGGCTCGCCGTCGAATCCGTGGGCGCCCTGGCCCGCCGCGAGCGATCGGGCCATGGCCACGTATTCGACGCTGTCGGGCGTCATGAAGACGCCGTGGACGTGCACGCCCACGGCGAACAGCAGCAGCAACGGAGGAACGAGCGACCAACGGGATCGTGTCATGACGCTCTGGTCATACCACGACCCGGCCCCGAGCGCCGCTACGGAGCCTGACAGCCGGCCACGGTGAATCGCCCCAGCAGTTCGCGCACGACCATCTGGCGGTCCTTGTCGGCCTTGTACAGCGCCGCCACCTTCTCGCGTGCCGCGGGCACGTTCCCGCAGGCCTTGCCACGCGCGATCAGCTCGCGCCCGTCGTCGGGCATGGGTCCCCAGTTACCGCACTCGACGAACTCGTCGCTCAGGAACACGAACTTCGGCACGGCTTCACCGCCGTTGGTGAGGAAGCGCGCAAAGGCTTCGGGCTGTTCCTCGCGCGTGACGTAGCGCACCTGCAGGCGATCGTTCTCACGGACCATGCGTTCGAGCACCGGCACGTGGCGGACGACGTCGCCGCACCAGTCCTCGGCGAAGGCCACCACGTGGACCGGGCGGTCGATTCCCCGGAGTGCGGCCACGGTCGAGGGCTCCAGCCGCTGACGCTCGATCGAATTCTGCATCTTCTCGACATGTTCGGCGTTCTCGGCTGCATCGATCCAGGCCTCGTGGGTACGGCCCGAGTCGAACACGTTCTTCCAGTCGATGGTGGGCAGGACGGGTGGACGGGGCATCACGGTCTCCGAACGAGGGGGCGAGAACAGGCTCAGGCGTGGCCGGGATCGGCCGCCGGAGGTGCCACCGGGGCACCGAGATCGTCGGCCGCGGCCACGGGTTCACGTTGGGACTGCAGGGCCAGGAGGGTCAGCATTCCCAGGTAGACGCTGGCCGCCGACAGGTGCAGGAGTTGGGCGACGGGAGGGACGTCCATGGTGACCAGCGCCGCGCCGAGGATCATCTGTGCCACCACCAGGGCGACGCTCGCATCGGCGGCACGCACCAGACCCGTGTCGGCGCGGAAGCGGCGCCGGCTCCACACGGCCAGACCGATCGTCGCGGCCAGCATGAGCTGTGAGAACCCGCGGTGCACCGTGTCGAGCGTTCCCACCTGTTCGATCCACTCGCTGCGGGGCAGTTCGGGGTTCTCGTCGACGGCGTGTTCCATGGCACCACGGACGTTCGTCCCCAGACCCACCTGGACGAGCGTGAGCACGATCACGATGCCGACGGCGTGACGGAAGCGTCGCCGGGCCGGGTCCTTCGATCGCGGTAGACCCGCGTGCTGCAGGCGCGCGTGGAAGGTCGCGTACAGGAGCAGGGTGACGATCACCAGGGCCACGACCATGTGGGTCGTGATCATCCAGGGTTCCAGCCCCGATCGCACGACCTGACCGCCGAGCCATCCCTGGAAGCCCACGAGCAGGGTTGCGGCGAGCGCGGGCCAGAGCAGGCGGGGGCGGTGGCGGTGCCACAGCAGCGCCATGACCAGCGTCGCCACGATGAGCAGTCCGATGGTCACCCCGAGCAGCCGGTTCGTGTACTCGAGCCAGGTGAGCGTGGCGTTGAACTGGGTCGGATCCCAGCCCGGAGGCAGCTGGGAGGCCTGGAGGGGCGGAATCCACGACCCGAAGCACTTCGGCCAGTCCGGACACCCCAGTCCCGCGCCGGCGGCCCGCACGAGCGCTCCGACGAGGATCAGGGTGTAGGTGGCGACGGTGGTGGCCAGCGCCATGCGTGCGAAGGCCCTCAGACGGTTTCCGTTCATGGCCTGCCACGGGTTCGGGGGCGACCGGGGACGACGCGGGAACGCTAGTGAACGCCGCGGGGAGGCGCCACGTTCCGGGCACGGTGGAAGGTCCTGCCGACCCGACCGCGCCCGAGGTCGCCGAAGTCGTCGCGAGGTCGGATCGACGTCGGAACGTCCTTTGCAGGATTCCCGAGGCCGTCCCCATTCGCCGCAACTCCGAAGGACCCCCCCATGACGATCCAGCAGAAGGTCAACCGCGGTCTCCTCGCCGCCGCCGCCGTCCTGGTGGTCACCACCGTCGTCTCCTTCCTCGGACTCCGGGGGCAGGTGGACGAGGCACTCGATCGAGAGATGGTGGGTACGGTCGAGGGCATCGTGCGTCAGCTCGAGCTCGCCGATCACATGTACCTGGAGCAGGTCGAGAGCGGGATGCGCCTGCTGCGACACCGGGCGCACGAGCTCGGCGAACCCCGCCGCGACGGGATGATCCCCGTTGCCGGTGTTCCGGCCGATGGCCTCTACTTCGGCGACGCGGTCGTGAACGAGGAGTTCTCGCTCGTCGATGCCACCACCGACCTCGTGGGCGGCACCGCCACGCTCTTCGCCCGCACCGGCGACGATTTCGTCCGTGTGAGCACGAACGTGCAGAAGGACGACGGATCGCGGGCCATCGGCACGAAGCTGAACCCCGAGGGCAAGGCCCATCCACGGATCATGGCGGGCGAGTCGTACCGTGGCCTGGTCGGGATCCTGGGTCGTCCCTTCGTCACGGGCTACGATCCGATCGTCGATGCGAGCGGTGCCGTCGTCGGGATCTACTACGTGGGCTACCCCGTCGTGGAGATGCAGGAGCTGGGCACGGCGATCGCCGCCATGAAGCTGCTCGACCACGGATTCGTGTCGCTCGTCGACGCCGACGGCGAGGTCGTGTTCGCGTCCGACTCCGCACCCGATGACGTGGGCGCGATCGTGACGCGTGAGAGCGCTGACGGTTGGCACCTCTTCGCGCGGACCTTCGATGCCTGGGGCTACGATGTCGTGGCCGCCGTGCCCTCGTCCGACATCGCAGCACGCACGACGGCGTCGACCGCCCAGGTGCTGGGACCGACACTCGTCGTCTTCGTCGCGATCGGTCTGCTGGGCTTCTTCGGTGCGCGGGCCTTCCTGCGCCCTCTCGACGCGGTCGCGGCCGCGGTCGAGGGCGTCGCCGACGGTGACGGCGACCTCACGCAGCGGATCGACTACGACCGCGACGACGAGCTGGGGCGTGTCGCGCGCGCGCTGAATCGCTTCCTCGACAAGATCCGCGAGTCGATCCGGGTGATCGCGAACTCGGCGGACTCGCTGTCGAGCACCGGCGAACGCCTGGGTGCGGTGAGCGACTCCATGGTGCAGTCGGTCGATTCGACCACGAACGAAGCCGGAACCGTGGCCGGCGCGGCCGAGCAGGTGTCGGCGAGCACCGACAACGTGGCCTCGGCCGCCGAGGAGATGCAGGCCACGATCCGCGAGATCGCCGAGAACGCCACGCGGGCGGCCGACGCATCGAGCGGTGCCGTCGACTCGGTGCGCAACGCCACCGCCATCATGAGCCGGCTGAGCGACAGCAGCGGCCAGATCGGCAGCGTGCTCGGTCTGATCGAGGAGATCGCCGAGCAGACGAATCTGCTGGCCCTGAACGCGACCATCGAGGCCGCACGCGCCGGGGAGGCCGGACGCGGCTTCGCCGTGGTGGCGAACGAGGTCAAGGAACTCGCCGAGCAGACGGCCCGCGCCACCGAGGACATCCGGACCAAGGTCGGATCGATGCAGTCCGACACCGAGGCCGCCGTGGGCGCCCTCGACGGCTACACGGCGGTGATCGAGGAGATCGATCAGGTCTCGCAGTCGATCGCCGGTGCCATCGAGGAGCAGGCCGCCACGACCCAGGAGATCGGCAAGAGCGTGCACGAGACGGCTCAGGGAAGCCGCAACATCTCCGAGAGCATCCAGTGCGTGGCACGACTGGCCGACGACAGTGGCGGGCACATCCGTCAGGCCGCGCAGCTCGGCGAGCAGCTGGCCGGAGTGACGAAGGAACTGCAGCGGCTGATGACGCAGTTCAAGTACTGATCCGGACTGCGAACGGACGTCCTCACATCTGCGTAGCGACGCAGCGCTGGTCTGCGGGCGGGGCACCTCCTATCCTGCACCCGTCCGCGCGAGAACCGACCGCGGCCCGTCGGAGTCGGGCCGCGGTCGCGCCCGCCTCTCCCCAGCGCGAGGACCCATGTTCGATCCCAGCCGACCGCTCACCGACGAATTCGAACCTGCCGACATCGGGCTCTGGCGCGAGAAGGCCACGGCCGACCTGAAGGGCAGACCCCTCGAGAAGCTCACCGGCCACACCGACGACGGTCTCGAGATCCGCCCGCTGTACACGCGCGACGAACAGGTCGCGCCCACGATGATCGGTCTGCCCGGTGCGCCACCCTTCCGGCGCGGGACCCGGCCGCTCGGACGCAGCCTGGAGGGCCCCGACGTCCGCAGCGTGGTCGAGAACGCCGATCCCGAGCGAGCGAAGGAGCAGTTGCGCGAGGACCTCCATCGCGGAGCCACCTCGGTGCTGCTGCGGATCGCCACCCGGACGGCGCACGGATGGACCCCCGGTGTGCGGCTGGCCTCGGCGGCGCAGCTGAAGGGTCTGTTGGACGGCGTCGATCCGATCGCCGCGCCGGTCCATCTCGACGCCGGAGGTGCGGGCATCGAGTTCGCCCAGGCCTGGGTCGAATTGCTCGAGGAGCGCGGATTGCACCCGGCGGCCGTACGCGGCGGCCTGGGGATCGATCCGATCGGGACCCTTGCCCGCGAGGGAGAGGTCCCGGCATCGGTCGAAGCGGTCCTGAGCCGGGGCGCGGCCCTGACCCACGACGTCGAGGCCATGCCGAACCTCCGTGTGTTCTCGGTCGATCCCGATTTCGTGCACCACGCGGGCGCGACCACCGCGCAGACCCTCGCCGTGGCGCTGGCCACCGGTGCCGCGTACCTGCGGGCACTCGATGCCGCGGGTGTCGATCCCGACCACGGCACCGGCCGCATCGCCTTCGCCTGGCGCGCCGACACGCATTTCTTCGAACAGATCGCGGCGCTGCGTGCCCTGCGCATCACGTGGAACCGGATCGCCGAGGCCAGCGGCTCCTCGGGACGTTCCATGCACGTGCACGTGCTCACCTCCGAACGTGTCGTGTCGCGCCGCGACCCCTGGGTGAACGTCCTGCGCGGGACGGCCACCACCTTCGCCGGAATGATCGGCGGGGCCGACGCGGTGAGTTGCGCCTCCTTCGATCGCGCCCTCGGACAGTCGGCGCCCATGGGGCGCCGCATCGCGCGGAACACGCCGATCATCCTGGGCGAGGAATCGCATCTGCACCGCGTGGTCGATCCGGCCGGCGGCTCGTGGTTCCTCGAGAATCTCACCGCGGAACTCGCGCTGAAGGCCTGGGACGAGTTCCAGGAGATCGAGCGCGAAGGCGGGGTGATCGAGGCCCTGCGCAGCGGATGGTTGCGCGAGCGCGTCGACGCGGCGTGGGAGCGCAAGCGCGCGAAGATCGCCACGCGGCGTGAAGCCCTGACCGGTGTGAGCGAGTTCGCACAGCTCGACGAGCGTCGTCCCGACGTCGAACCCTTCCCGGATCCGGGCGAAGGCGTGCAGGCCGAGTCCGAGCGCCTGCAGCCGTGGCCGGTGCGTCGGCTGGGTGACGACTTCGAGGAGCTACGCGACGCCAGCGACGCCGCCAACGCCGAAGGCCGCGAACCCCGCGCCTTCCTCGTGACGCTCGGTCCGCTGGCCGAGCACAACCTGCGCGCGAACTGGATCCGCAACGTCCTCGCGGCCGGGGGCATCGCCAGCCGCGATGCCGGAGACCTCGAGGACGCCGACGCGGCCGCGAAGGCCTTCGCCGAGTCCGGGCTCGACTTCGCGGTGATCTGCGGGACCGACGCACGCTACGCCGAACAGGCCGCCGACGTGGCGCGGGCCCTGCGCCGCGAGGGCGTTCCCCTGGTCTGGCTCGCCGGCCGTCCCGGAGACCACGAAGACGCGTGGAGGAGCGCGGGGGTCGACCGCTTCGTCCACATGGGTGTCGACGTGATCGAGGTCCTGCGCGAAGCGCTGGGCCACCTGATCGAATCCACCCGGGAGGAGACCGAGCGATGAGCCGCGTGCCGAACTTCAGCGATCTCCCCCTCCACGTGCCCGGCGACGCGCCCCTCGACCGCGCGCTGTGGCGCAACCGCGTGGAAGCCGCCCACGGAACGCCCCTCGACGAGCTGACCTGGAACACGCCCGAGCGCATCGAGGTGTCACCGCTCTACACCTTCGACGACCTCGACGAGCTCGATCACCTCGACACCGTGCCCGGCGTCCCGCCCTTCCTGCGTGGCCCCTACACGACCATGTACGTGCAGCGGCCGTGGACCGTTCGTCAGTACGCGGGCTTCAGTACGGCCGAGGAGAGCAACGCCTTCTACCGCCGCAATCTCGCGGCCGGTCAGAAGGGCCTGTCGATCGCCTTCGATCTGGCCACCCATCGCGGCTACGACAGCGATCACCCCCGGGTCGAAGGTGACGTCGGCATGGCCGGCGTGGCCATCGATTCGATCCTCGACATGCGGCGCCTGTTCGAAGGGATCCCGCTCGACGAGATGAGCGTGTCGATGACCATGAACGGCGCCGTGCTGCCGATCATGGCGCTGTACATCGTGGCGGCCGAGGAACAGGGCGTGAAGCCCGAGCAGCTGGCCGGGACCATCCAGAACGACATCCTGAAGGAGTTCATGGTCCGCAACACCTACATCTACCCGCCGCTTCCGAGCATGCGGATCATCGCAGACATCTTCCGCTACACGGCCGAGCGCATGCCGCGCTTCAATTCGATCTCGATCAGCGGCTACCACATGCAGGAAGCCGGTGCGACGGCCGACCTCGAGCTGGCCTACACCCTGGCCGACGGGCTCGAGTACCTCCGCACCGGCGTGGATGCCGGCCTCGGCGTCGATGCCTTCGCCCCACGGCTGAGCTTCTTCTGGGCCGTCGGCATGAACTTCTTCATGGAAGTCGCCAAGATGCGCGCGGCCCGCATGCTGTGGGCGCGGCTGGTGAAGGACTTCGACCCGAAGAACCCGAAGTCCATGAGCCTGCGTACGCACAGCCAGACCAGCGGTTGGAGCCTGACCGCCCAGGACGTCTACAACAACGTGGTGCGCACCTGCATCGAGGCCATGGCCGCCACGCAGGGACACACCCAGTCGCTGCACACCAACAGCTTCGACGAGGCGCTCGCCCTGCCGACCGATTTCTCGGCGCGGATCGCGCGCAACACGCAGCTGTTCCTGCAGCAGGAGACCGACACCTGTGCGACCGTCGATCCCTGGGGCGGCAGCACCTACGTCGAGAACCTGACCCGCGATCTCGCGGCCCGGGCCACCGAGCACCTGGAGGAGGTCGAGGAGGCCGGCGGCATGGCGCGGGCGATCGAGCAGGGGCTGCCCAAGCTGCGGATCGAGGAGGCCGCCGCGCGCACGCAGGCCCGCATCGACAGCGGGGTGCAGACGGTGGTGGGCATCAACAAGCACCGCCTCGACGCGGAGGACGCCGTCGAGGTCCTGAAGGTCGACAACTCGGCCGTGCGCGAGCAGCAGGTCGCCCGTCTGCAGGAGCTGCGCCGCGACCGCGACGACGACGCGGTGCGTTCGAAGCTCGACGCGCTGACGAACTGCGCCGAGAGTGGAGAGGGAAATCTGCTCGACCTGGCCGTCGACGCGGCGCGCGACAAAGCCACCGTCGGCGAGATCAGCGAGGCCATGGAGAAGGTCTTCGGCCGCCACCAGGCCGAGATCCGCTCCATCCAGGGGGTGTACAGCGGCGAGATGGACCAGGGAGAGGACCACGCCGACGATCTGGAGCGCGTGCGCGCGGCCGTGAACGACTTCGCCGAGCACGAAGGGCGTCGTCCGCGGATCCTGATCGCCAAGATGGGCCAGGACGGCCACGACCGCGGCCAGAAGGTGGTGGCGACCGCCTTCGCCGACTTCGGCTTCGACGTCGACATCGGTCCGCTCTTCCAGACCCCGGAGGAGAGCGCGCGGCAGGCCGTGGAGAACGACGTGCACGTGGTGGCCGTGAGTTCGCTCGCCGCCGGTCATCTCACCCTGGTGCCGAAGCTGCGCGAGGCCCTGGCCGCTCTCGGCCGCGAGGACATCGTGATCGTGGTGGGTGGTGTCGTGCCGCCGCAGGACTACCAGGCCCTTCTCGATGCCGGCGCGAGCGCTGTGTTCGGGCCGGGGACCGTGATCGGCGACGCGGCCGTCGAGGTGATCGAGGAACTGCGGCGTCGTCTGGGCTATCCCTCGGCGGAGAGTTGAGCTTGAACGACGAGCCGCCGAAGAAACCGCCGCGCTCGGCGCTGTCGACGGACCCGGCTGGCGAGCAGGGTCCGCGCAACCGCAGCGGAGGCCCGCGCCGGCGCGAACTCACGTTGCGTGACTACGTCGACGGGATCCGCGCGGGCGACCGCGCCGTCCTCGGCCGCGCGCTCACGCTGATCGAGAGCAACCGTCCCGAGCACCAGGATCTCGCCCAGCAGATGCTGCGCGAACTGCTCCCCGACACCGGGGCGGCGATCCGGGTCGGCCTGACCGGGGTGCCCGGTGCCGGCAAGAGCACCTTCATCGAGACCCTCGGCACGCGGCTCACGCGCGAAGGCCACCGGGTGGCCGTGCTCGCGGTCGACCCGTCGAGCGGGGTGAGCGGCGGCAGCATCCTCGGCGACAAGACCCGGATGTCGAAGCTCGGCACCGATCCGAACGCCTTCGTGCGTCCGTCGCCGAGCGGCGGCACGCTGGGTGGGGTCGCGCGCAAGACCCGCGAGTCGATGCTCGTGTGCGAGGCCGCCGGCTACGACGTGATCGTGGTCGAGACGGTCGGAGTGGGCCAGAGCGAGACCCAGGTCGCCGAGATGACCGACGTCTTCTGTGCGCTCCTGTTGGCCGGGGCAGGTGACGAACTGCAGGGGATCAAGCGTGGCCTGCTCGAACTCGTCGACGTGATCGCGGTGAACAAGGCCGACGGCCCCGACGAGACCCGGGCGGCGCGGGCGGCGCGTCAGATCGAGGGCGCGCTGCACATCTTCCGGGGCGGCGACGAGGTGCCCGTGCTGACGTGCTCGGCCCTGCAGGACGTTCGCGTGGCCGAGGTGTGGGCGTCGATCCGGCGGCTCCACCACGCGCGCCGCGACAGCGGGGTGATCGACGAACGTCGGAGCGAGCAGGCGGTGCGCTGGATGTGGTCGCTGGTCGACGAGCAGGTCAGCCGGCGTCTGCGTCACGATCCTGCGACCCGGGATCTGGCCGACGAAATGGAGATCGCCGTTCGCGACGGGCGGCTGCCCGCGGTGGAAGCCGCCGTCCGCGTGATCGGTCGCCTGCTCGGCGACTCCTGATCGACAGCTGCGTCAGTTCGCGTGCAGCTGGTGATGGATGCACTCGCGATGTTTCCGCGCCAGCTCCAGGCACTCCGTGTCGTCGAGTTCCACCAGCCAACGGTGGCGGGCGTTCAGCGACAGCTTGCGCAGCTCGCACAGCTCGCAGTCGCCGAGCTCACAGTCGCAGCTCTCGAGCGGACAGCGATTGAGTGCGCCGTACAGCACGTCGCGGGCGAGCGCGACTTCGTAGGTGTCGACCTTCATCTCCGTGCCCCTTCTTCGTCTTCGGACAGCGGTCCGGGCGAGGGCCGCCGAGGCTCATGGCCGTCGAGCACTGTGAGCCTATGCACGATTCGGGGGTCTGCGAATAGAGCGCCGACATCAATCTGTGTAAAAGATCACATTGTCAAAGTGTTCACGGCTCTCCGCCCTCCTTGCACCGCATCCGGACGTCCGGGACGCGCGGTAGGGGCAGGACCGAAGGGGTCTCACCGCTCGCCGTTGTAGATCACCATGTGGTTGTGGCCCCGGTTCCGCGGCGTGAACACGCGGACGAACCTGCCGTCGAGGGCGTCGCGCACCTGATCCTCCGTCAGCAGGTACTCGTGGGAGTGCGGGCTCGTCGACGCCGAGGCATCGAGGGGTACCAGGATCCCGTCCCCGCGGTCCTCCTCACAGACGAAGCCCTGCCGGCGATGGTCGTGCTCGTCGTCACCCTCGACCGAGATCACCGGGGTGTTCCGGTTCGTGCAGACCGGTGGCTCGAGTTGCTGCGTCTCCTTTTCGCAGGAGGCGATCGACAGCAGGCCGGGAAGGAACAGGGCCATCGAGAGTCGATTACGGAGCACGGCGGTTCGTCCAGCGTGGGGGGAACGATCGGGAGCCCATGTACGGAGCGGAATCGCTCGCCCCGGGTCAAGAGCACGCCTCCGCCGTGGGCCGCTGCGGTCGAGAAGTCCGGCGTCGCGTCCGATCAGTGGTCGTGACCGTGATGGCCGCAGTGCTCACGGGCGGCCACGAGGGCACCGGTGTCCCGGTGTTCGCCGAGCCAGTTCACCCGGCCCGACTCGATGCCTTGGATCGCGCCCACGACTTTCACGCCGCAACGCGAGCATCGGAGCAGGAGACCTCGGTGGCGAAGGGGTGCTGGCCACCTTCGGCGGTCTCCTGCCGCCGGTCGGCGCCGAAGCGGGGAGAGGTCGACTCGCCGGCGGCGAAGCGGGCGTCTCCGGGTTGCGAACATGTGAGGATCAAGTTTCCACCCTGTCTTTTGCGGCCGCGTATCGCACCTTGCCGATCGGAGTGCGTTCCGACCGCAGCGCTCCCTGTCGGCCGGCCGCGCACCTCACTCCACAGAAACACCGAGGAGAGCGCCATGGAGACCGTGGCTCGCGAGCGTGCGTACAACCCCTTCGAGGTCGCCCAGTCCCAGTTCGACAACATCGCCGAACAGATCGGACTCGACGACGGAATGCGTCAGCTCTTGCGCAATCCCATGCGCGAGTTCCACTTCAACATCCCGGTGCGCCTGGACGACGGATCGACGCGGGTCTTCCGCGGCTTCCGCGTGCAGCACAACGATGCGCGCGGACCGGGCAAGGGAGGGATCCGCTTCCACCCGCAGGAGACCATCGACACCGTGCGGGCCCTGGCCATGTGGATGACGTGGAAGACCGCGGTGGTCGACATCCCGCTGGGCGGCAGCAAGGGCGGCGTGATCTGCGATCCGCACGAGCTGAGCATGCGCGAGCAGGAGCAGATCTGCCGCGGCTGGGTGCGCCAGGTCGCGCGCGACATCGGCCCGATCTCCGACGTCCCCGCTCCCGACGTGATGACCAACTCGCAGCACATGCTGTGGATGCTCGACGAGTACGAGCACATCGCCGGCCAGCACATGCCGGGCATGATCACCGGCAAGCCCGTGGGCATGGGCGGTTCGCTCGGGCGAACGCAGGCCACCGGCTACGGCGTGATCTACACGCTCCGCGAGGCCCTGCGCGAGAAGGACCTCGACCCGCAGAACTGCATCGCCAGCGTGCAGGGCTTCGGCAACGTCGCCCAGTACGCGATCGAACTCTTCGACCAGCTCGGCGGTTCGGTGACCTGCGTGTCGTCGTGGGATCAGAAGGACCGTCGCTCCTACTGCTTCCGCCGTCCGGGCGGGGTCGATCTCGAGCAGCTGCGCGGGGTGACCGATCGCTTCGGCGGGATCGACAAGGAGAAGGCCCAGGACCTGGGCTACGAGCTCCTCCCCGGTGAGCAGTGGATCGAGCAGGAGGTCGACATCCTCATCCCCTGCGCGCTCGAGAACCAGATCAACGAGGACAACGTGGGTCTGGTGAGCGACCGCGTGAAGATCGTGGCCGAGGGTGCGAACGGACCGACCACGCCGGAGGCCGACGCGGCCCTGCGCAAGCGCGGCACCTTTGTCATTCCCGACTTCCTGGCCAACGCCGGCGGGGTCAGCTGCAGTTACTTCGAGCAGGTCCAGAGCAACATGAACTACTACTGGGACATGGACGAGGTCCTGGGCAAGCTCGACACGATCATGACCGCGGCCTATCTCGACGTCAGCAACTTCGCCGAGAAGAAGCACCTCGAGATGCGCGACGCCGCACAGGTCCTGGCCGTGAGCCGGGTGGCGCAGGCCTGCCACGACCGCGGCTGGCTCTGAGTCGCGGTCCACACTCCGGCCCCGGTTCCCCGGAGGGGGTCATGGGAGGATCCGCGGAACGACCCGTGGACGACTTCCGGCGCCGCTCCGGAGGAGTGGGGCCGGGAATCCACCGCATCGGTGCGGGCGAGATCGGCGGCAAGGCCGCCGGTCTCGTCTTCCTGCGCGACGAGGTCGTCGGCCGCATCGACACGAGCCGCTTCGACGGTCTGTCGATCGACGTCCCTCCCATGTCGGTGCTCGGCACGCAGGTGTTCGAGGCCTTCGTCGGGCGCAACGATCTGGACATCGAGCGGCTCTCGGGGCGTTCCGACGCCTGGATCGCCCACGTCTTCCAGCGCGCGAACCTGCCGCCGACGGTGGTCGGCGATCTGCACGCGCTGATCCGCGGGCAGCGACGCCCGTTGGCCGTGCGCTCGAGCAGCCGGCTCGAGGACGCCCTGGCGCACCCCTTCGCGGGCGTGTACGGCACCAAGATGCTGCCCAACGACCAGATCGATTCGTCCACGCGATTCCGGCGGCTGCTCGAGGCGATCAAGTACGTGTACGGCACCACGTGGTCGGCGGCGGCGCGCTCGTACCACGCCTCGCTCGGCCACGAGGTGGGCGACGAGTCCATGGCGGTGGTGCTTCAGGAGGTGGTGGGACGTCGCCACGGCGATCGCTACTACCCCGACCTCTCCGGCGTGGCGCGGTCCTGGAATCCCTACCCGTTGCCCGGTTGCGAGCCCGAGGACGGGGTCGTGAGCCTGGCCCTGGGTCTGGGGCGGCAGATCGTCGACGGAGGGCTCAGCTGGACCTACTGCCCGCGCCGGCCGCGCGTGCAGCCGCCCTGGGCCGACGTCGCCGACCGCGCGCGTAATACGCAGACCACGTTCTGGGCGGTCAACATGGGTCCGCCGCCGGCGCACGATCCCACCCGCGAGACCGAATACCTGGTCGAGCTCGACCTCGCCCGCGCCGAGGACGACGGACGGATCGACCGCTTCGTGTCGAGCTGGGATCGTGCGAACGACCGCTTGCGTCCGGGTCGGATCGGACCGCGGGGCACACCGCGGGTCCTGGACTACGCACCGCTGCTGCAGTACGGCGACCTGCCCTTCAACGATCTCGTGACCGCGCTGATCGAGGCTGCCCGCGACGCGAGCGGGGCCGAGATCGAACTGGAGTTCGCCGCGACCTTCGGGGATGGTCCGCGCGACCCGGCGCACCTGAGCGTGCTGCAGTTGCGTCCCATGGCGGTGCAGGCCGACACGGTCGAGGTCGACGAGGCCGAGCTGCACGATCCGCGGGCGGTCGTGGCGTCGACCTCGGTCCTCGGCGACGGCGACGAGGAACTCCACGACGTGGTGTTCGTGGAACCCGAGGGCTTCGACCGCTCGTACACCCGCGACGTCGCCGCCGAGCTCGCCACGATCAACGACGACCTGGTGCGCGAGGGCCGCCCTTACGTGCTGCTGGGCTTCGGTCGGTGGGGAAGTTCCGACCCCTGGTTGGGAATCCCGGTCGTCTGGGGCCAGATCAGTGGTGTCAGGGTCCTCGTCGAGGCGTCCCTGCAGGAACTCTCGGCCGATCCCAGTCAGGGATCCCACTTCTTGCACAACCTCGTGGGACGCGGTGCGATGATGCTGACCGTGCCCCGGAGCCAACAACCGCCGATCGACTGGGAGCGCCTGCGGGCGATGCCCGAGATCCGTCGCACCCGCTGGTGCCGTCACGTCCGCTCGCCCGCGCCGCTGAGGGTGCGGGTCGACGGTCGCCGGCGCCGAGGAGTCGTCCTGAGTCATGAATGAAGGCCGTGCCTACCGTGGACTGCTCGAAGACCTGCGCGAACGCGCGAAGGAACTCGAATGCCTGTATCGGGTCGAGGAAGAGCTCGCCAGGCCCGACGACTCCCTCGAGGAATCCCTGCAGCGGGTGGTCGGCCTGATCCCCGGCGGGTGGCAGTATCCCGAGAACTGTGCGGCGCTGCTCGAGGTCGAGGGCCAGGTCTACCGTTCGCAGGAGTTCGAGCCCACCCCGCAGATGATCCACGCCGAAATCGAAGTGCAGGGGCGGATCCTGGGCCGCCTGGCCGTCTACTACCTGCAGGACAGTCCGCCCGAGGACGAAGGGCCCTTCCTCTTCGAGGAGGTGCGGCTGATCCGGTCGCTCGCCGACCGCCTGGCCCACCACATCCTCTACTCGAACCTCCAGCAGTCCCAGCTCGTCGGCGGGGGCAACGGGGGGGACGTCCTCGACTGGGCACGGGGACTGCGCCTGCTCCGCGAAGCCGACCGGGAGCAGTACGCTCGGCTCTCGCGGCGTATGCTGAACCACCTGGTGAGCATGGGCGTGACCCCCGCGGCGGACATGCTCGGCCGCCGCGCCGCCGAACTCGCGGAATCGGACAACGAGAACCAGCCCGAACGCACCGTCGCGACCGACCGCGAGCTCCTGCTCTCGGATGCGCCCTTCGACCTGGCTTCGAACCACCTGAGCAACGACGAGATCATGTCGTTGGTGCAGCAGTGGCTGTACGAGGAGAAGGTCGCCGCCTTCAACAAGGTGCTGGCCGACCCCAAGGCGTCGCTGGGAGAGGTGGCCGACGCACTGCGTCGCTTCCGCAGCGTGTCGACGGACATCCAGCAGCACTCGCGTTCGACGGTGGCGGGCCTTCGTGCATCGCTGCTGCGCCGGACCCTTTCGTCGCAGACCGAGTTCATCCGCCTGGCCCGCGACTACGTCGATCCCTTCGACTTCGTCGAGCTCTTCGATCACCTCGTGGTGTCCGACCAGGGCCACGGCACGGTCGGCGGCAAGAGTGCCGGCCTGCTGCTGGCGAACTGGATCCTCGACCGGCGCGGAGCCGAGGATCCCGACGTGCCGCGGGTGAAGGTGCCGCGCGCGTGGTTCCTGACCTCGGACAGCATGGTCGCTTTCATCAAGCACAACGATCTCGAGGGCGTGATCGAGCAGAAGTACAAGGAGATCGACGAGGTTCGGCAGGAGTATCCGAACATCGTCCAGCTCTTCAAGTCGTCGGCCTTCCCGCCGGAGATCGTGAAGGGGTTGTCGGTCGCCCTCGACGACCTCGGTGAGGGCACGCCACTGATCGTGCGGAGCAGCTCGCTGCTCGAGGATCGTCTGGGGACCGCCTTCTCGGGCAAGTACAAGAGTCTGTTCGTGTCGAACCTCGGAACCAAGCGTGAGCGGTTGAACGCATTGATCGACGCGATCGCCGAGGTCTACGCCTCGGTCTTCGGTCCCGACCCCATCGAGTACCGCCGCGATCGCGGTCTGCTGGACTTCCACGAGGAGATGGGCGTCCTGATCCAGGCCGTGGTGGGCAAGCGCGTGGGGCGGTGGTTCCTGCCGGCCTTCGCCGGCGTGGCCTTCAGCCGCAACGAGTTCCGCTGGTCGCCGCGGATCCGCCGCGAGGACGGGATCGTGCGCGTGGTGCCCGGATTGGGTACGCGCGCGGTCGACCGCACCGCTGACGACTACCCGGTGCTCAGTGTACCCGGTCGCCCCGGACTGCGAGCGAACGTGGCGATCGACGAGATCATCCGCTACTCGCCGCGCTGGGTCGACTGCATCGACCTCGAGGACGGCCGCTTCGTGACCATCACACTCGAAGAGTTGCTGCGGGAGGCGGGAACCGACCTCCCGGGGTTCGAACTCGTGTTCTCGTCGGTCGACGGCGATCGACTGCGACCGGCGCACCCTCTGTTGACCGATCCCGAACGCGTCGAGTTGGTGTGTGACTTCGAGGGTCTGCTCTCGAACTCGACCTTCTCGCAGGACGTCCGGCGGATCCTCGACATTCTCGAGGATGCGCTCGAGAGCCCGGTCGACATCGAGTTCGCCCACGACGGCGAGCAGCTCTACCTGTTGCAGTGCCGCCCGCAGAGCTCGTCGTCCGACGAGCGCGCCGACGCCATTCCCCAGGACCTCGACCAGCGTCAGGTGGTGTTCACCGCCAACCGCTACGTGAACAACGGTCACGTACCCGACCTGACGCACATGGTGTACGTCGATCCTCTGCGGTACGCCGAGTTGCCCGGAGAACGCGAGATGCGCGAAGTGGGCCACGCCGTGGGTCGTCTGAACGAATTGCTGCCCAAACGCCAGTTCGCATTGGTGGGACCGGGCCGCTGGGGCAGCCGGGGAGACATCAAGCTGGGCGTGCCGATCACCTACTCCGAGATCAACAACACGGCCCTGTTGATCGAGGTCGCCCGCAACAAGGGTGGCTACGTTCCCGATCTCAGCTTCGGGACCCATTTCTTCCAGGACCTCGTGGAGTCCCAGATCCGCTATCTGCCACTCTATCCCGACGAGAGCGGCGTCGTGTTCAACGAGCCCTTCTTCACGCGGTCGGAGAACCTGCTCGTGCAGCTGGCTCCCGAGTACGCGCACCTCGAGGCGGTGTTGAAGGTGATCGACGTGCCGTCGGTGACCGACGGCCACGTGCTCCGGGTGCTCCTGAACGCCGAACTCGACCAGGCGGTGGCCATGATCTGTGATCCGGAGGACCCGGGGTCGAGCCTCGTCGCGCCACCGCCCTCGCCACTGTCGACGCCCGCGCGCGCGGTGGCCGAGAGCTGGCGTTGGCGACAGCGCATGGCCGAGCGCATCGCGCGGCGGATCCAGCCCGCGGAGAGCGGCGTGGTCGCCATGTACCTCTTCGGCAGCGTCAAGAACGGCACGGCCGGGCCGGGGAGCGACATCGACCTCCTGATCCACTTCCGAGGCGACGAGGCGCAGCGCGCGGACCTTCAACGCTGGCTCGATGGCTGGAGCGAGTGCCTGGCCGAATTGAACTACCTGCGGACGGGATACCACGTCGACAGTCTGCTCGACGTGCACTTCATCGACGACGGGGACATCGAGGAGCAGACGAGTTTCGCGTCCAAGATCGGGGCGATCACCGATGCCGCGGCGCCCCTGCCGCTCGACGGAAAGGACGAGGTCTAGACCTCGATCGGGGCGATGAGCTCCCGCGTGGCGGCTTCGGGCGCCTCGGGTTCGAAACGGACGAGGGCGAGTTCGGGTCCGTCGTGGGCCGCGCTCACGATCGGTGTGTCCCCCACCCGATCGCTCCAGTGGCCGGTCAGGCGTGCAGCCTCGTGCACGTGGCCGTGCAGGCCCATCCACGGCCGGTGCCGTTCGAGGAACCGGCGGACGGCGATGCTGCCGATGTGCACGTCGACCGGCGCGTGGTCGATCGTCTTTCCGTCGAGATCCGCCCGGTCGATGAGCGTGCGGTGCGGTGGGCAGTGGAACAGGCAGAGTGCGCGCGACAACTCGCGGCCTTCGGCCAGACGTTCGAGTTCGTCGGCGATGGTGGCCCACTGCAGCTCGCGTTCGGGCACCGCGATGGTCCGTCGTCCGCCTTCGGGCGGCACACAGCCGGGATCGACGTAGCGGGAGACGTCGTAGCGCTCCCAGTCCTTCAGTTGGAACGGACTGGGGGGAATGGTGGCGTAGCCGCACACCAGCCAGTCCTCGAAGGACACGCAGCGGCGGTGGACGTAGGTCCACAGGCCCTCGGCCGCGTAGCGGAGCACCGCGGCCTCGTGGAAGCGGGCGTCGTCGTTGCCCAGGATCACGAAGACGCGTGGATAGTCCGGTCCCAGTGCCGCTCGCAACGCGCGCAGTCGATCGGCGAGGAACCCCGCGAGGAATCCCTCGGTGCCGCCGGGGATCGCGGGGAGTTTCGCCATTTCGTGCGGGAAGAGGTCGCCTCCGACGAACAGCGCAGCGGGACGTTCGCGGGCGACGACGTCGAAGAGAGCGCGATAGCGTCCGGGCTGACCATGGAGGTCGCTGACGAAGAGACAGGACGGCATGGGCGCTCCGCGTACGGGGGGTGCGGGCGGGGCCGTGGACGGGCTGGACGCCGGTCGAGAGGCTGCGCCTTCGGGCGGGGACGCGCAAGCGCGGAATCGTGCGGTCGGACCGGCTCGTCCTTCCCGTGCGACGGTGGGCCACCTATGCTCGTCCTTCCTCGTTCCCGCCGGATTCCATGACCACCCATCACCCGTGGCTGCAGAAGATCCCGGTGCGCCGCCTCGTCCCGTGGACGACGGCCCTGATCGCCCTGGTGGTCTACGTGCGCACCTCGCATCCGGGCCTCGCGGGCGGCGATTCGGGTGAGCTGGTCGCGGTCGCGCACGAACTCGGGGTCGCGCATCCTCCGGGCTATCCGCTGTACACGCTGCTCGGACACGTGTGGCAGGCGGCTCTGGGTCCCGTGGATCCGGCTCGGAGTCTGAACCTGATGTCGGCCGTGGCCCAGGCGCTCGCGTCGGGGGTGCTGGCCGGGGCCGTCCTGCGGTGGACGGGCCGGCCGCTCGCGGGACTGGCCGCCGGGCTGGCCTGGGCGTTCACCGCACCCGTATGGAAGATGGCGCTCGTCGCCGAGGTCTTCGCGCTCAACGGTCTGCTCGCCGCGACGCTCGTCGCGTGCCTGTTCGCGTTGTTGGTCGACACCGGGGACCACGGTCCCGCACCGCCCCGGCGACGTGCCGTGTGGCCCTGGACCGCGATCTTCCTGGTGTGCGGACTCCTGGTCGCACACCACCACACGCTGGTGCTGCTGGCCGTCCCGGTGGTCGTGGTCGCGAGCGTGCGCATCGCGCGACGGACGCGCGGGCTCGTGGCCCCGTGGCGATTGGTGGGACACGCGGTGGTGGGTGCCGCCGTCGGTGCGAGCCCGCTGCTCCTGCTGCCGATCCGGGCGCGAGCCGGAGACGTCCTGGCGTGGGGGGATCCCGTCGATCCGCGCGGTTTCCTGCACCACCTGCTGCGGAGAGACTACGGAACCCTCTCCCTGGAGCCGGAGTCCTCGGGACTGGTCGCCGACGTCTCGCACGTCGGCCTGTGGCTGCGGTCGATCCCCGTCGAATCGGGGGCGCCCGCCGCGCTCCTGGCCGCCGTCGGAGCGGCGGTCCTCGTGCGTCGCGCGATCGCCGGCCCCGAGCGCACCGCCTCGCAGTCGATGGCCGCCGTCGTGCTCGGGTTCCTCGGGTTGCAGGCGTGGTTCTTCACGCGCGTCGGTTTTCCGGCCGAGCCACTCTACCTGGGCGTGGTCGAGCGCTTCTGGGTCCTGCCGTCGATGATCGTCGCCCTGCTCGCCGGACTGGGGGTGGCCCGGATCGCCGACGTCGCTCCCCGGACCGTGACCGCCGGTGTGGTCGCGGTGTCCGTGCTCTGGCCCGTGGTCGACCACGGACGCACGGTCGACCAGAGCAAGAACTCCTTCGTGGAGGACCTGATCGCGAACGTCGTGGTCTCGGTGCCCGAGGGTGGCGCTCTGTTCGTGCAGGGCGACCTCTTCCACAACGGCCTGGCCGTCGTCACCCGTGTCCGCGACCGGCGGCCCGACCTCGCCTGGGCCGACCAGGAGATCCTCACCTACGGCTGGGGTGTGCGGCGCACCCGCGAGCGGCATCCCGGTCTGCTGCCCGAACCGCTCGGTCGTGACGATCGCTACGCGGGTGACGACCCTGCCTCGTGGAACGTGCATTGGTTCGACCACCTGTACGGACGTCGACCGGTCGCGGTGGTCGGTGTCAAGGAGGACAGCTACGCGGCGCGCTACGCCACCGTCCCGCGGGGGCTCGTGTCGCAGGTGGTCCCTCGTGACGCCGTGCCCACGTTGGAACGGCAGGCGCGCGTGGCCCTCGACCTGATGGGCGATCTCCGCTGGCGCAGCTGGTACCGGAGACAGGATCCGAGGGGTTTCGAGGCCGCCGATCGCTGGCGGCTGGACGAGTTCGCCACGCGAACGTGTCTGCTCGTGTCCCAACCCTTCGCGCGGACTTGGACGCGCGAAGGCGTTCCGGGAATCGCCGCTCTCGAAGAGTTCCTCGACGTCCTCGTGGCACGACCCGACGCGGCATCCACAGATCTCCTGCGTGCCGCCGGACTGGCCAGCGTCGTCGGTTCGGAGCTGCGCGATCCGGTGCGGGCCCGCCGGTTGCTCGAAGCCTTCCTGCGCCGGGAGACGTCGGGCGACCGGGCCGAGGAGGCCCGCCGCGTCCTCCGTGGCCTGTGAGCGGAGCCGGAACCGGTCGTACTTGAGTTCGATTCCGACCAGCTGCTAGGCTTCGTCGGTTCCCTGTCTCCCACACCGAGGTCCCGCATGTTGCGTTCCCTTCGGGGTCCCGTGCTCGTCGCGGTCACCCTCTGGACGGTTCCCACCCTCGTCCAGGCCCAGACCGCACCCCCTCCCCGTGTCGACCAGGTGTCTCCGGCCGACGCGCCCACACCGGGTGGGCGGATCATCACGATCTCCGGTTCGGGCTTCGGGACCGCCACCGGGGCCAACGCGGTCCTCTTCGGCGATCAAGTGGGCCAGATCGTGGACTGGACCGACGTGACGATCGAGGTCGCGACGCCCGAGGCGGATCCCGGCACCGTGGACCTCGTCGTGGTCGAGGGCGTGGACGGTCAGCGTTCCGCTCCCGTGTCGTTCCCCTATGGACCCCTGCTGCTCGAGAGCGTGGCGCCGGACGTGGCCCCGGTCGGCGGCGGGATCACGCTCACGGTCGCGGGCCGGAACTTCGGGCGCGCCTCGGCGTCGCGGACGTGGACCGTGGGCGGAGTGGTCGCCGAGGAACAGGACTTCGTCCCGCACGTGCGTGCCGAGATCCTCGTCCCGTCGCTGCCGGCGACGGGGGCGCAGCCGGTCGAGCTGGTGGTGAACGGAGAGACCGCGTCGAATCCGGTGGACGTCACGGTGGTCGCGGCGACCCCGCAGATCGATGCGCTGCGGCCCGCGAGCGCTCCCACGAGGGGCGGCGTCACGATCACCATCGAGGGGCGGGACTTCGGGGTGGCACCGGGCACGGTGCAGTTCGGGAGCGCGCCGGCCGAGACGCCGACCTGGACCGATGCGCGCATCGAGGCCATCGCGCCGGAGGGTTCGCCCGGACAGACCTCGCTCACGGTGACCTCGGCCGACGGGTCGGCCACGTCGAGCCCTGCGACGTTCGGCTACGATCCGCCCGTGATCGAATCGATCGATCCGGTCTCCGGACCCGTCGGCGGGGGGATCATCATCACCGTCGCCGGTCGGAACTTCGGGACGGCGTCGACCCCGCGGACATGGCTGTTCGGGTCGACACCGGCGTCGGAGATCCAGCCCGTCGACCACGAGCTGGCCACGGTGGTGCTTCCGGCGGCAGGGGCGCCGGGCCCCGTCGAATTCTTCGTGCGGGCGGGGACCGAGACGTCGAACGCGGTGTCCTTCGAGTACCGCTCTTCGGTCGTGATCGGTGACGTGATCCCCGCGACCGCCCCGACCTCCGGTGGCACGACCCTGACGATCATCGGATCGGGCTTCGGTGCCGAACCGGGCACCGTCGCGGTGAACCAGTCGGCGGCACCGGTGCAGCTGTGGAGCGACACCGACGTGGTCGCCACCGTGCCGGAAGGCGCGCCGGGACCGGCTTCGATCCGCGTGACCACGGCCGCAGCCGCGGTCGCGGTCGACGACAGTTCCTTCGGCTACGGTGCTCCCGAAGTCGAGTCGCTCGAACCCGCGACGCTGCCGGCGGTCGGTGGGACCACGTTGACCATCCGCGGCGGCAACTTCGGGCGGGCCTCGGACCCACGGACGGTCACGGTCGACGGTGTTGCGGCCGATGGCGTGATCTGGATCGGCCACGAGCAGCTCCTGGTCACCGCACCGCCGCAGCTGCCCGGTCGCGAGGTCCCCGTGTGCGTCGTCAGCCACGGTGTCTCGGGCTCGTGTGCGACCCTGACGATCGAGCCGCCGCGGATCGACGCGTTGACTCCGGCCAGCGGGCCCATGGCGGGCGGGACGATCATCACCGTCGTCGGCGAGAACTTCGGGGTCGACCGGACCACACCGCGCACGGTCTCCTTCGGGGACGTGTCGTCGGGATCGGTGCAATTCGTCGACGACCGGCAGCTCCTCGCCGAGCTGCCCGAGGCGACCCAGCCGGGTCCCGTCGGGGTGTTCGTCGACGTGGCGGGGGCCGCGGCCAGCCTTCCCGACGGTTTCACCTACGAGCAGGCCACCGGCGTCGACGCCTCGCCATCGCGCTTCGCCCTGTATCCGAACGAGCCGAACCCGTTCTCGTCGCGGACCACGATCGCCATGGACCTCCCTCGAGCGAGCGACTACGTGCTCACCGTGTTCGACGTCCGCGGCCGGATGGTGCGGCAGATCGAGGACCGGGCCGGACCGGGCCGGATCCTTCTCGGCTGGGACGGTACCGATGCCCTGGGACGGCCGCTGGCGTCGGGCGTGTACTTCTACCGTCTCGAGGCCCCCGACTTCCGGGAGGCGCGGCGCATGGTCCTGATGCGCTGAACGGCCCCCACGGCCGGGCGACGCCGGATCGCCCGGTACCCGGCCGGGGCCGCCCCCACGTGGATGTGGGGCTTCCCCCTGGCTTCGGGCCCGCCGAACCGATACCTTCGGAGACCTGTGCCGCCCGTCGCTCCCCCCTTGGCCCGGCATGCCCCAGACCGAACCCCCGGCGCGCGAGCGCCGCACCGCCTTCACGCGCTTCCTCGACATCGTCGAGTGGCTCGGCAACCTGTTGCCGCACCCGGTCACGCTCTTCGCGCTGTTCTGCCTGGCCGTGATCGGCGGCTCGGGCATCGCCGCGGCGCTGGGGCTGCAGGTGGACGACCCGAGGCCCGAGGGCGCGGCCGGCCGCGCCGCCGACGGGATCATCGAGGTGATCAGCCTGACCAACGCCGAGGGCCTGCGGCGGATCCTCGAGAACCTGGTCGACAACTTCGTGAACTTCGTGCCGCTGGGAACGGTGCTGGTGGCCATGCTCGGGGTGGGGGTGGCCGAGCGCTCCGGTCTGTTGGGCGCGGCGATCCGGGCCCTGGTGCTGCGCGCGCCGCGGCGGCTGGTCACCTACTTCATCGTGCTGGCCGGCGTTCTGTCGAACACGGCCTCGGAGATGGGCTACGTGGTGCTCGTGCCGCTGGCCGGCGTGATCTACCACTCGCTCGGTCGCCATCCGCTCGCGGGCATGGCCGCGGCCTTCGCCGGCGTCTCGGGCGGTTACAGCGCCAACCTGTTCATCGGCACGGTCGATCCGTTGCTCGCCGGGATCACCGAGGCCTCGGCGCAGTTGCTCGATCCCGACTACACCGTGAACCCGGCGGCCAACTGGTTCTTCATGGCCATCAGCACCTTCATGGTCACGCTCGTCGCCGGGTGGGTGAGTCTCTCGCTGGTCGAGCCCAAGCTCGGGCCCTACGACGCCTCGAAGGCCGCCGACGACGTCGGCGACGCCAAGGCCGCCGAGCCCCTCACGCGTATCGAGTGGAAGGGCCTGGCCTGGGCCGGGGCGACCCTGCTCGCGCTCAACCTGATCGTCGTCGCGCTGGCGGTTCCCGAGAACGCCCCGTTGCGCAATCCCGAGACGGGTCTTCTGGTCGGTCCGGGCGGATCGCCGCTGCTGTCGAGCGTGGTGGCCTTCATCTTCGTGTTCTTCATCGTGCCCGGTTTCGTCTACGGGCGCGTGACCGGCGTGATGAAGAACGACCGTGACGTGATCGACGCCATGGCCGGAGCCATGAGCAGCATGGGTCTGTACATCGTGCTGGTGTTCTTCGCGGCACAATTCGTGGCCATGTTCGGGTGGACCCAGCTCGGCAGCATCACCGCGGTGTTGGGTGCGCAGTTCCTGCGCGACGTCGGCATGACCGGACCCGAGGTCTTCGTCTTCTTCATTCTGATCTGCGGCTTCGTCAATCTCATGCTGGGCAGCGCGAGCGCGCAGTGGGCGATCACCGCACCGATCTTCGTGCCCATGCTCATGCTGATCGGTTTCAGTCCCGAGGTGATCCAGGCGGCGTATCGGATCGGCGACTCTTCGACGAACATCATCACGCCCATGATGAGTTACTTCGGGTTGATCCTGGCGTCGGCCGCGCGCTACGAGAAGGACCTCGGGATCGGCACCATGATCGCCATGATGCTGCCCTACTCGATGTTCTTCCTCGTGGCGTGGACGATCCTCTTCTACGTGTGGACCTTCCTGCTCGGGATGCCGGTCGGGCCTGGGTCGCCGCATCACTACCCGGCGGGATGATCTACTGCTCGTCGTCTCTCTCGGTCGGGCTCTCGCCGGGCGGCCGGTCGGGCTCGGTCCGATGGCTCGGTTCGACGCTCGGGTGCGGACTCCCGGCGGCTTCGGCCTGGACGTGGAGCACCGCCTGCTGCACGAGTTCGTTCGCCGAACCGATCCCCAGCTTCGTCTTGATCCGTTCCCTATAGGTCTGAACGGTCTTGAAGCCGACGTGCAGACACTCGGAGATCTCCCGTGAGGTCCGTCCCTCGCCGAGCATGCGGAACACCGAGAGCTCGCGGTCGGTCAGTTGTTCCACGGGAGATCCGGAACCGGTCGGATCGTGGTGGAAGAAGCGACTGGCGATCTCGGACTGGAGCCGGTCGCTGAGGTACACGCCACCGGCCTCGATGCGGCGGATGGCTTCGACCAGCACCTCCGGGGGCTCGCTCTTCATCACGTATCCCCGCGCTCCGGCCCGGAGTGCACGCTCGGCGTAGTTCCGCTCGCCGTGCATCGAGAGCATGATCACGCGCACGCGTGGCCAGCGGGGAACGATCTGTTTGACCAGTTCCAGGCCATCGGCTCGGCCGAGCGAGATGTCGACGAGTGCGAAGTCCACGGGCTCGCGCTCGAGCACGTCGAAGGCTTCGCGCGGAGACCGCGCGGAGCCGACCACGGCGAGGCCGTCGACCTGCTCGAGGAAGGCGGAGACGCCGACGTGGAAGAAGGCGTGGTCATCGATGAGCAGTATGTGTAGCTTGCCCGATCCTTGCTTTCGTTCGTTCTCCTTCACGGTCCACCTCACTCCTCTCGGTGGCTCGTGCGCCCGCTCGGGGCAGCGCGTGACGATCGTGGCCGGCGATGATAGCAGAACGGCGGCATGGACATCCAATCGATGCCCACCGTCCAACCGATCACGTTCCCGCAACGCGGGGCGATTTTCGGGTCAAGGCCCGCACGACGCGACGAGCGGGTGCCTGACGGGCTCCTAGGAATCCTTCGGACAGACATCTCGCTCCGGCCGACGTAGCGTCTGGTTCGTTCGAATGGTCTCCAGCCGTCTGCCCCACGCAGAAGCCGGAGGCTCGCGGGCCGTGTCCGAGACCGACCGGACATCGACTCCGCCCAGACCCCGCGCATTCGATGGAGCACGAGCCATGAAGGGTGCATTCCCCTGCACAGAGCTCCCCCGGGCACTCCTGTGCTCGATGGAGGGTCTGGCCACCGCCATGGCGGTGCACGACTCCCACACCTTCGCCCACCAGGAAAGGGTTTCCCGACTGGTTCGCGAACTCGGACGAAGCCTGGAGCTGAGCGCCGAGAGTATTGCGATGCTCGGCTGGGCCGGCTACCTGCACGACGTCGGGAAGCTCGGTGTACCGAGCGCGCTGCTGCAGCGTCCGGACGAACTCGGACCCGGCGAGACCCTGCACGTGCGGTCGCACGCGGTGCTCGGAACTCAGATGCTGCGCCACATCGGCTTTCCCGATCGGATGTGTGACATCGTCAAGCAACATCACGAGCGACTGGACGGGAGTGGATATCCCGAGGGCCTGATCGCTCCGCAGTTGTCGATCGAGGCGCGTGTGCTCGCCGTGGCCGACGTCGCGGACGCCATGCTGTCCCGCCGTCCCTACCGGCCGGCGCGTGAATTGCACCAGGTCTTCGACGCATTGGCTCTCGGTTCCGGGCGACTCTACGATGCCGTGGTGGTGGACGCCGCTTTCGAGGTCCTCGACGCGCGTGTCGAAGAGGCGCTGGAGTCGACCCCGGTCGCCTGAAGGTGAGGGTCGATCTTCCGTCCGTCTCGCCCTATTCTGCCCCTCCCGGCCGCCGGACCGCCTGTGGTCCAGCCTTGGACGCGCGGTGGTCGTCCGGGCGCCGGGTCCTGCATCTCGACGGAGTCACGGCATGGGAGAGGAAGCGAAGAAGATCGTCCTGGTCGACGACCACGCGGTGGTGCGCAGTGGCGTGGCGGCGATGCTGGCGCGAGTTCCCGGGATGGAGGTGGTCGAACAGGCCGGTGATGGCGCTGCCTTCTTCCGCGCGCTCGCGGAACACGAGCCCGACCTCGCGGTGGTCGATCTCTCCCTTCCCGATGCCGACGGGCTCGAGTTGATCAAGGACGCGGCTGCGCGGTATCCGGATCTGAAGATCCTGGTCCTGTCCATGCACGCCGAACGGACCTACGCCGAGCGCGCGATCCGGGCCGGCGCGCGCGGATACGTGATGAAGTCGGAGGAGCCGGCCGCACTGGTCGAGGCCGTGCGGCGGGTACTCGACGGCGGAATCCATCTGAGCGAGTCGATGCAGCAGGTCTTCGTGATGCGAGTGGCCTCGGGACACGACGTCACCGATCCCGGCTTGCTGAGCCGCCTCACCGATCGCGAACTCACGGTCTTCCGCATGCTCGGAGAGGGATTCGGGACCAACGAGATCGCCGAGCGATTGAACATCAGTGCCAAGACGGTGCAGACCTACCGGGAGCGACTGAAGCAGAAACTCTCGCTGAAGTCGGGCCGTGAACTGGTGCGGCAGGCGACGCTCTTCGTCGAACGACCGGTCTCGGAGTGAGTAGATCCGTCCCGCAGGACGCGGTCTGTAGGATCTCGCACCACGAGCGATACGGCGCACACACCACTCCCGCCACGACCAACGAGCCGATCGTGCTCCCGTCGAGTTCGACGACACTGTAACGGACGGGAAGAACCGTGGCGATCCACGCCCCACGGACCCCACAGGCTTCCCGGACGACAGAGGACCCACGATGATCGATCGGCCGACGAGCCCGCCGACGCGGGACGAATACGTGCACATGGTGAACCTCGGTCTCGACACCGTCGGCCGTGGGGTCCTGTTGATCGACGCGACGGGTCGCATCCTGGCCCTCAACGCATACGCCGCCCGCACCCTCGGGATCGAACGCCCGCTGCGTGCTTCGGACGACCTCCGTCTGGAGGACGGCTTCCCCGTCCTCGTCGACCTCTCCGGGCGTGAACTGGCGCCGTCCGAACGGCCCGCGCTCGGGGTGCTCGACGACGGCTCGGTCCACGAGCCCACCGTTCTGGGCTTGCTTCGTGATGACTCCGACCAGCCGTTGTGGCTGGAGGTCTCGGCCAGCCCCTTGCTCGACGCCGAGGGGCAGCTCTGGGGGGTGCTCGAGACCTTCGTCGATGCCGACCGCCGGATCGAGACCCACGGGCGGCTGCACGAGCTGTCGTCGATCGCCGAGGCGACCGACAACGGCGTGGTCGTCACCGATCTCGATCGCAAGGTGCTTTGGAGCAACCCCGCGTTCACGCGCATGACCGGATACACGGCCGAGGAAGCCAAGGGCCGCAAGCCCGGGGACCTGCTCCAGTGCGAGGAGACCGACGCCGAGACCATCGAGCGCATGCGCCGCAGCCTGGATGCCGGCGAGGGTTTCCACGAAGAGCTGCTGAACGTCATGAAGGACGGGCGCAAGCGCTGGATCGATCTCGAGGTCCAGCCGCTGTACGACGCTCTGGGCCATCACACCCGGTGGATGGGAGTGAAGCGCGACATCACCGAGCGCGTCGACATCGATGCCCGGATGCGCGCGATGACGCACCGTGCCCGAGCCGATGCGGAGGCCCTGCAGTTGGCCCTGGAGCGGGCCGAGCGTCTCACCCACCAGGCGCAGGCCGCCACCCGTGCCAAGGACGAGTTCCTGCGGAACACGGGGCACGAGATCCGGACACCGCTCAACGGTGTGCTGACGGCAGCGTCGGCCCTTCGCGAGAGTCTCCGGGACCGCGAGCAGATCGAGCTCCTGCAGATCGTGCAGGACTCCGGCGAGCGGCTCCTGCGACTGCTCGACAACGTCCTGCAGTACGCGAACATCGCAGCCGGCGATCTGACCGTTCGTCCGAGGCCCTTCGCCCTCGACGGGCTGGTACGAGGAATGGAGTCACTGTATCGCCCGCTGGCCGCGTCGCGAGGCGTCGAGCTCCAGGTCGAGGTTTCTCCGCCGGACCTCCCGATGGTCGAGGGCGACACGGGCCTCCTGCAGCGCCTGCTCAGCCTCCTGCTCGACAACGCCGTGGACGCGGCGAGAGCGCACATGACCCTGAGGGCCGTCGCCCGGCGTCGGGGTCGGTCCTGGAACGTACGCTTCGAGGTCTGCGACGACGGGTCCGGCGTCGCGCCCGAGGACGTAGAGAGGATCTTCGAGCCCTTCCGGCAACGTGACGGCTCCGCCAGTCGAGACCGGCAGGGGCTGGGGCTGGGTCTGGCCATCGTCCGTGGACTGGTCGAGCGGATGGGCGGGCGTCTCACGCTGGACTCGGGTCCCGACCAGCACACGTGTTTCGCCGTCGAGTTCTGCCTAACGGCTTCGGCCGCGGCCCCACCGTTCGATGGATCTGCGGACGACGAACTCGACGACGCGTTGGCCTGTGTGCGCGAGGCACGCCCCCGCGTCTTGCTGGTGGAGGACCCGGACCACCCGCTCACGGTGTTGTTCCGAACGCTCACCCTGCTGGGAGCGCGGGTCGAGATCGTGGCCGGCGGATCATTTCATCCGCATCGGATCGAAGGTCGTCGTGTCGACGTGGTGATCGTCGACGAGTCCGTCGCGTCGAGTCCTGAATTCGCTTCCAGTGCCTTGGGCGTTGCCGACGACGTCGATCTGGTCCTGCGCTCTTCGAACGGGACCGCGGGATCTCCGCCCGCTGGATTCCGCGCGGTCCTGCGCGAGCCGGTCGATCTCGAGTCGCTCGCGGGAGTCCTCACCGCAGTGTGATCGCAATACCTCGGACTCCGACTCCGGCAGGCATGGCCGGGGCCGTGCGTTCAGGCGTCCTGGGGTATGACGGGTTCATCGCCCGAGGCCGAGGCTTTCCGGATCGGCTGCCGCGGGCCGACGACGCGCAGGGTGGTTCCGCTCTCCGGATCGGACTCGATCTGCAGTTCTGCGCCGATGGCTCGGGCTCGTTCACGGATTCCGATCAGTCCCCAGTTCTCGTGTCTGGAACGAGCGGGCGAGGCGTCCGTGCCGAAGCCCCGGCCGTCATCGCTGACGACGAGCTCGTAGCGGTCGCCGCGGAGACGGAACGACGCACTGATGTTGTGCGCGCCGGAATGCTTTGCGGCATTCAGTGTGGCTTCCTGGGCGATCCGGTAGAGCTCGATCTCGATGTCCGGGTCGAGACGCCCGGCGTCACCCCGGAATTCCAGTGTCGCGTCGGTGATGCGTGCCGTCTGGTCGCCCAGGGACTCCAGGGCGGGACCGACGCCGAACTCGTGCAGCACCGCCGGGCGTAGGACCGACAGCATGGAACGGACCTTGTCGGTCATGTGCACCGACGTGCGAGCGAGTTGTGTCAGGATGGCGCGCTCGTTCTCCGACGCACTCGGGCCCATCTCCGCTCGCAGGGACTCCAGCAGGTATCGAAACGCGGTGATGTCCTGGCCGAGGTCGTCGTGGAGGTCACGCGCGATGCGTTGCCGTTCATGTTCGGCGCTCCGGCTGAGCCGCCTCGACAGAAGACGTACCTCTTCCACGAGGTCCAGCTGCTCCCGGAGGGCGTCGCGCAGATGGTCTTCGGTGTCCTCGAGACGGGTGGTCTTGGTCTGCAGGCTGTTGGCCATGCCGTCGATGGCGCGCCCGATCACCGAGATCTCGTCGACCCCTCGCAAGGCGATGCGGGCTCGGAGATCTCCGCGACGCAGCCGCCGTAGTCGATCGACGACCAACCGCACGCGCGAGAGCAGCGCGTGGTTCAGCCATGCCCACAGCAGGCCGATCGCGGCCACGTGGCCGGCGGCGCTGACGGCGAACTGGATCGCGGCCGTGCGGCGGACGGCCTCTCGGGTGCGGCTCGTGTCGAAGTCGAGCACCACGGCTGCGGTCCGCCGGGAGAAGAACGAGCCGTCGGGGTCGTGCATCCGCAGGGGGAGGGCCACGAGGAGTTCCGCGCGGGCACGGTCGCGAGCGTGTTGCGTCGTCAGGGTCTCCATTGCACGTCTGACGACCGGAACGAGGTCGCCGTCGAGGACGGAATCCAGAGGTGCGCCTTCCAGTGCGAGGTCGTCCGCGGTGAGCACGACACCGTTCTGGTCGACGACCAGGGCGCGTTCCAGGTCGGGATCCGCGCGGCAGCTCACGAGATTCCGGCGCGCGCCGTCGATCGCACCACGACGGATCGAGGACTCGATCGCCACCGTGGTCGGAGCGCCCATGGCGCGGCCCTTCTCGGCCATCTGGACTCCGACCCGCTCGTCCGCCGAATCCATGTGTAGCCAGGCCTGGATCCCCAGGACGGGAACCAGGAGCAGCAGGAGTGCTACGGGGATCGCGTGTCGAAAGCTGATGTTCACGGCGCGGGCCCGTCGAAGAAGCGGCCATCGGGCAGGCGCTGCAGATCGACATCACGGCGGACGATGCCCCAGCGCCGGAGTACCGTCTCACAGCGTTCCAGGATCTCGATCATGGATTCCGGTTGCTCCACCAGGAGCCGGCGGTTGTCCTCGGCGTCGAGGATCTCGACGTCGGCGAGCATCCGGCGGTATTCCGCTTCCGATATCGGCCCCCGTCGAGCCCCGAACTCCACGAGCCGCGCGGACCCGGCGCCGATCCGGTCGAGTGTTTCCGTCCAGCCGTCGATCAGGTGATCGAACACTCGGTCCTTCGTCTCGAGAACGCTCTTGCGTGTCAGGAGAACGTCGACGATCTCCCACGGAATCGCCGACGAGTCGAAGACGACGTGCAAACCGTTCAGCGTCATGGCGCGATGCGCGTAGGGCTGATGGGTGACGAGGGCATCGAGATCGTGCTCGTCGAAGGCATGTCGGTGGTCGGCGATGTCCACCGAGACCAACTCGACGTCCTCGACCTCGAGATCCGCATGGCGCAGCAGCCCATCGAGGACGTGCGCACTCGAAGGGTTCACCTCGAGCCCGATCCGTCCGCCCCGAAGGTCGGCCATGGTCGCGATCTCCGTTCTGGCCAGGACCAGGTCGGCACCGACCGAGTGGCTGATGGTGAAGACGATGTTCAGCTCGGGAATCGACTGCGCCAGATCCACCGCGAAGTCGGCGGTCAGACAGGCCGCGTCGACGCCGCCGAGACGAAAGGCACTGGCGAGGTCAGCGGGATTCTCGAATTCGACGCAGTCGATCCGATCCTCGTCGAGGATGTCGATCTCGCCCGCCAGATGCACCGGTTCGGCACCCGGCCAGTCGAGCAGACCGAGTCGAAGGTCGGGCTCCTCCTGGTCGGTACACGCGGTCAGGAGGAGCAGCGACGCGAGGAGGTGGAATCGACACGCCATGATGGCAACGATTCAACCCGCCGTTTCGTCCAGACGTCTAGCCGAGGCGACCCTCGACCTCGGATGGGGACGTTCCCGATCTCAGGCGCCGTCGGGATCGGCCATGCGGGCGGCTCGCTCCATGACCGTGGTGTGCAGGTCCCGCTTGTACTGCACGATCCGCTCGCGCAGG
>DATFKK010000112.1 GCA_035268685.1 Candidatus Krumholzibacteriia bacterium
TCGATCGGGGAGCCGCCGCGGGCCACGGCTGCGACTGCTCCGGCCAGCGTGTGCTCGTAGGCCTCGACCTCGCGCGGCGTCGCCACCTCGTGCCGCGCCACCGGATCCTCGCCGTCCTCGATCCGGACCAGCTTGGTGTTCGTCCCCCCGATGTCGACGCCGACACAGGACATTCAGATCACCGCCTCCGTCGAACCGGCCGGCCGCTGCCGCAGGGGAAGACCTGCGTCCCACAGCGGCGTGCGGTCCTGCTGCCAGAGATCGTCGACGCCCAGACGATCGAGGGCCTCGGCCACCAGGAAGTGCGAGCCGAGCACGAGGATCGAAGGCGCCGGACCGGCCGGGGACATCGAGCGAGCCCGCCGGCGCGCCTCCTCGAGCGTCGCCCGGACCGTCCCCTCGACCACGATCTCGACCTCGAGCCCGCGCTCGTCGGCCGCACGGCGGATGGCCGTCGCCAACTCGGGGGCCGGGCGGGCCCGGTACCAGTGCGGTGAGGTCACCAGCACGGTCCGCGCGCTGGCGGCCAGGTCACCGAAGACGCCGTCGATCGACTTGCCCTGGCTGGCTCCGAAGACCAGCACTCGGGTGGCCCGCGAACCCTCGTCACGCCACTGGTGCAACGTGGCGCGCAGGGCGGATTCGTTGTGGGCGGTGTCGAGCACCAGCCGCGGATCGCGCCCCCATGCTTCGTAGCGACCGGGCAGGCGCAGCCCGGGGAGCGCACGGTCCAGCGCGGTTTCGGGCCAGCGCATCCGACGGTGAAGATCGCGGTAGACGGCGAGCATCGACCGCACCTGCGACCGCTGCAGGGTCCCGTCGGTGTCGAGGCCACGGAGGTCGCCGTCGTCGGTCATCAGGTCGGCCAGTTCGCCCACCCCGACCCGCTGCGCACCCACTCGATCCAGGACGCGTTCGGCGAGGGCCTGGATCGCAGGATCGTCGAGGTCGTGCAGGTAGAAGGGCACGTCGGCCACGGCCAGACCCAGCTTCTCACGCGCGATGCTCTCGAGCGAACCGCCGAGCAGTTCCTCGTGGTCGCGACCGATGCTGGTGAGGACCACGGCCTCCTTGCGCACCGCGTTCGTCGCGTCGAGGCGCCCACCCAGACCGGCCTCGAGCACGGCCACGTCGACCTGGCAGCGGGCGAAGTGGTCCAGGGCGAGCGCGGTGGTCGACTCGAAGAAGGTGGTCCGCGTGCTCTCGATGCGCGACCGGTGGCGTGAGACCAGACCGAAGAGTTCCTGCGTCGGAATCGGCTCGCCGTCGACCACGATCCGCTCGCGCACGTCGAGCAGATGTGGACTCGTGTAGAGTCCGGTCCGCAGTCCCGCCGCGCGGCAGAAAGCGGCCAGAGCCGTGGCCGCCCCACCCTTGCCGTTGGTTCCGGCGATCACCACGCACGGGAAGGCCCGATCGGGACGCCCCATGGCTTCGAGCAATTCCCGGATGGCGTCGAGACCCGGTCGGATCCCGAGGCGCTGCAGACGGAACAGCCACTCCACCGCCGCGTCCGTCGGTGCGAACGGCGGTCGCAGCGTGTCGATGTCGATGGAGTCAGGCCCGCGGGGGCTCGACCGGTGGTTCTTCATCGGATTCCGCCTGGCCCTTCGCGGGGAGCGCCTCCGTCTCGCCGGACTCGGCCTCGTCGTCGGGGAGGGCCTCCACCGGTTCCGGCACTTCGGCGGGAGCCGGAGCGTCGCGCCAGCAGAAGCGCAAGGTCTCGCCGATCTCCCGACGGAAGTCCTTGCGGTGGACGATCCGGTCGACGAAGCCCTTCTCGAGCAGGAATTCGCTGGTCTGGAAACCCTCGGGCAGGTCCGTGTTGATCGTCTGCTGGATCACGCGCGGCCCGGCGAAGCCGATCAGTGCCTTCGGCTCGGCCAGGATCAGGTCGCCCTGCATGGCGAAGCTCGCCGTGACCCCACCCGTGGTCGGGTGCGTGAGGATCGCCAGGTACGGCAGCCGCGCCTCGGCCAGACGTGCGAGCATGGCGCTGGTCTTGGCCAACTGCATGAGCGACAGGATCGACTCCTGCATGCGAGCGCCCCCGCTGCGGCACACGATGATCAGCGGGATGGCGTTCGTGACCGCGTCCTTCATGCAGCGGGCGATCTTCTCGCCCACCACCGAGCCCATGCTGCCGCCCATGAACTTGAAGTCCATGACGGCCACCGACACCGGCATGTTGTCGATGCGACCCAGTCCGGTGATCACCGCGTCCTCGCGACCGGTCTTGGCTCGCGAGGCCTTCAGGCGGTCCCGGTACTTCTTGCTGTCGCGGAAGTGGAGCGGATCGACGCTCACGAGGCCCTTGTGGGTCTCCTCGAAGGTGCCCGGATCGAGCAGCAGGTCGAAGTAGAGCATGGCGTCGATCGGGTAGTGGTATCCGCACTGGAAGCAGACCCACAGGTTGTTCGCCAGCTCCTTGTGGTAGCAGAGGTCTCCACAGCTGGGGCACTTGTTCCAGAGATTCTCGGGGATCTCGGGACGACGCGCCGCCTGACCGTTCTCGGGCGCCTTCTGGAAGATGTTGATGCCCTTGCGGGCACGAGTCAGCCAGCTCAACAGGAGCTCCTTCCGCCTGCCCCGCCCACCGGGGAGAATGCCGGGGCCGGATCCAAGTGTTCCAATGTAGAGAAGCGCTCCGACGCCGACAATCAGTTTCGCCCCGGGCCCGACCCCCGCCCGCCCGGGTCCGCTCGCCGCTCGCGCAGCGGCTTGAGCATGACCAGGGCGTCCTCGTGGGTGTCGGGGTAGTAACGGGGCCGGAAGGCCACGTCGACGAAGCCGTTGCGGCGGTAGAAGGCGATGGCCTCGTCATTGCCCACCCTCACCTCGAGCGTCATGATCGCCGCCCGGCGGCCCGCCTCGGTGTCGAGCACGGCGTCGAGGAGCTGCTGGGCGATTCCTCGACGGCGGTGGTCGGGAAGAACCGCCAGGTTCACCAGATGCACCTCGTCGGCGATCACCCACACGAGGGCGAACCCCACGACCTTCCCGGCGTGGACCGCCACCATGGGCATCCGGCGCGGATCTCCCTGCAATTCGGCGGCAAGAGCATCGCGGCTCCAGGGCGCCGGGAACGACGCCCGCTCGACCGCCAGGATCGCCTCGAGGTCGCCGCGAGTGGCCGGGCGGGTCTCGACGTCCACGATCAGGTCCAGCCCCGGGGCCGGATCGGACGGGACAACTCCTCCCGCAGATCGACCCCGTGCACGCGCTCGGCCTGGCTCGGGCTCACGTACTCGGGCACGAAGGACACCGGATCCTCGGCGGTGACCACGGGGTGACCGTGCGCGGCGGCGCGCAGCAGGAGCCGGGCGAGGGAATCCGTAGTCTGCACACGGACTTCCTGGGTCGCCGCCATGAGGCCGGCGGTCGCGGAGTCGGCACAGAGCAGGGTCCGGTCTCCGGGATCGAGGTCCTCGACCGCCACCCGCCGGATCGGATCGTCGGGTCGCGCGCGGGCGGCGTCGTCGACGCTCGACACCCAGACGTGTCCCCCGCCGGCCGGCGCCACGGCGAGGGACGGCTCCGAGGCCGCGGTCGCGATCAGACCCAGCGTAGGCGCGGCGCGCAGGGTCCATCCGGTGGCACGGGCCAGGGTCTTCGCAGTCATGACGCCGATCCGAAGGCCGGTGAAGCTGCCGGGCCCGGACACCACGAGGATCTCGTCGACGTCGGAGCGCGCCGCCCCGGCGTCGGCCAGAGCACCGTCGAGCAGGCCGAACAGGTGCTCGGCGTAGCCCTGGGCCTCGTCGTGGACACGCTCGGCGACCACGGTCTCGTCGCGAGCGATGGCCACGGAGCCCCCGCGGCCGGTGGTGTCGATCGCCAGGCGCCGCATCACACGAGCCACCGCCTCCACGCCTCGAGCAGGTTCGCGCGCCGGGGCCAGTCCGAAGGTTCCGGCCGCAGACCGATCCGGCGACCGTCCGGACCCTCGACGGCGAAGCGGAGGTCCAGCCGCGGGGTCAGCCAGTCCCGCACCGCCGCAGGCCACTCGACGGCCACGATCGCGCCTTCGTCGCGCGCCTCGAGCATCGAGGGCAACAGGTCGCGGCGGGCGTCCTCACCGGGGCGGTAGAGGTCGTAGTGGGCCAACCACTGGGGGGCCCCGGCCACACGGGGCGTGAGCACGTGACGATTCTCGAGCGTGAACGTCGGGCTGACCACGGGGTCCTCGGCCCCCAGGTGTTCGGCGAGGGCAGCCACGAAGGTGGTCTTGCCGGCCCCCAGGTCGCCGTCCAGGCACAGCACGTCGCCCGGCCGGAGCAGATCGGCCAACGCACCCGCCATCGCCGCCGTCGCTTCGGTGTCCGGCGCGACCGCCACGATCCGTCCGTCGTCTCGGCTCATCGCCCTCACCGCGTTCGCAGGGTGACCACGGGAACGATCATCTCCTCCAGGGACACCCCACCGTGCTGGAAGCTGTCCGTGTACTGGCGCGCGTACTCGTTCTGGTTGGTGGGGTACACGAAGAAGTTGTAGTCGCGTGCGAGCACGTAGTTCTGGATCGGACTGTCGCGCGGCAGCCCGTAGCTCTCGGGGTCGCGCACGTCGATCGCGTCGTCCCGATGGCCCAGGTTCAGATTGTCGCCGTACTTGTACCGGACGTTCGTCGAGGCATCCCGGTTCGCCTTCACCACGGCGGCCTTGCGCACCTGCACCGCACCGTGATCGGTGGTGATGACGACCACCGTGTCGTCCCACGCCGCGATGTCGCGCAACAGGTCGAGCAACGCCGAGTGCTCGAACCACGACCGCATGACGCTGCGGAAGGCCGCCTGGTCGGGCGCGAGTTCCTGCAACAGGTCGTTGTGGCTGCGGCCGTGCGCGAGAATGTCGAGGAAATTCACCACTGCGGCGATCAGACCGGCGTTCTTCAGCGTGGGAACCTTCTTGCGCAGCTGCTCGGTGTCGGCGATGTCGAAGGTACGGAAGTAGTGCGAGCGGACGTCGCCGAGTCCCCGCCGTTTGAGCTGCTCCTGCAGCAGTTCCTTCTCGAAGGCGTTCTTGCTGCGCTCCTCCTGCGCACTGCCCCGCCACCATTGTGGATGACGCTTCGCGATCTCGCGGGGCAGCAGACCCGAGAAGATCGCGTTGCGGGCGAAGGGCGTCGCAGTGGGCACGATCCCGCAGTAGAGCTCGGGCTGGATCGAGTAGTAGGGATCGAGCACGTGTTCGATGGCTTTCCACTGATCGAGGCGCATGCAGTCGATCACGAACAGGACCACGCGCTTGCCCTGGCGCAGGTGCGGCTCGACGTAGCGTTCGAGGAGCTGGTGGCTCATCGTGGGCGCGTCGTCACCGCCGGCGATCCAATCGGCGTAGTTCCTCTCGACGAATCGACAGAATTCCGCGTTGGCGTCGCGCATCTGGTCGACGTGCATCTGCGCCAGCTCCGGGTCCTTCAGACGATTCAGCTCGAGGTCCCAGTCGACCATGCGGTCGAAGATCCGGGCCCACTCCTCGAAGGTGCGCGCCTCCGTGCGTTCCATCGCGGCACGTCCGAAGGACTGCAGATACTGCTGCGTGACCTGCTCCTCGGTGATCCGTGTCGTGTCCAGTGCCCGTTTCAGGGCCATCAGGATCTGGGTGGGATTGACGGGTTTGACGAGGTAGTCGCTGATCCTCCGACCGAGGGCCCGGTCCATCAGCTGTTCCTCCTCGCTCTTGGTGATCATGATCACCGGCATCGACGCGCCGAGGTCGCGGATCCCCTCGAGCGTCTCGAGGCCTCCGCGCCCGGGCATCATCTCGTCGAGCAGAACGGCGTCGAAGGCCTGGTTCCGCATGAGGTCGAGCGCGTCGTCGCCGTTGCTGGCGCCGACCACCTCGAAGCCCTTGCCCTCGAGGAAGAGGATGTGGCTGCGCAGCTCTTCGATCTGGTCGTCGGCCCACAGGATGCGGCGTCGGCTCATGGAGTCTCCCGGGCGTGGTGGAGGCGAGTCGTCAGGGACGCACCGGGAATATAAGAAAGGCGCGCGGTCCCACACGGGCCGCGCGCCGATCGAATCGGAATCGAAGGAGGATCAGCGGTGATAGGGGTGCAGGGCCCCCATCGGATTGCACGTCACGTCGGCCAGCTCCCCGTGCAGGTAGACCAGCGTGTAGTCGTTCGAGTCGTTGTTCTCGGTGGACGGACAGTTGCACAGGTGCTGCGGGATCATGTTGGCGGTCAGCAGGACCTCGGCGTTGACGTCCTGGTTCGCGATCCCGTTCTCGAACCCGTACAGGAGCCCCGGAGTCACCAGATTGCGCTGCTGCGACACGCAGGACGTGCGCATGGCGTAGGTCCTGAAGTTCGCCATGCCGGCGAAGGCCATGAGCATGAGCAGGCCCATCATCGACATGATCAACATGAGTTCCAGGAGCGTGAAACCGGAGTCATGAGACGGCCCGGTGGACGTCGCGGAGACCCGTGGCGGCGAGCTCATCGATTCCTCCCCCGCTCCGGCGGACGACCGGAACGAACCCGGATCGAGCACGGTCCGTGCCGGGACGACCGGGCTCCGGGTGGCTCCGCGTCGCTCCCGCCCGCTCCCGGTCGCGGCCGCGAGGCACTCGCCATTCGCCGCAACCGGGCCCCGGCACCCTCCGTTCCGCGACGCGGGACGGGGTTCAGTCGAGTGGCAACCAGAGACGGAAGGTACTCCCCTCCCCTTCGACGCTGTGGACGACGTCGATCCGCCCTGCGTGGACCTCCTCGACGATACGGCGCACCAGGGCGAGACCCATGCCCCAGCCCCGCTGCTTCGTGCTGAAGCCGGGGTCGAAGATGCGTTGCTGCACCGAGGACGGCATGCCCCGTCCGTTGTCCGACACGAGGATCTCGATCCGCTCCGCATCGGCGTCGTGACGACACACGAGTTCCAGCCGGCCCTGGTCCTTGTCGATCGCGTCGAGGCCGTTCTTCAGCAGGTTCTCGATCGCCCAGTCGAGGAGGGGTTCACTGACCGGGACCGGTGGCACCGGTTCGATCCGCGTCTCGATCACCACCTGCTTGCCCAGGTGGGGCAGCCGTGCTCGCAGGTACTCGACGGTCTTCTGCAACACCTCGTCGACCTGGCCCGGCTGCAGGCGCGGCCGACTCCCGATCTGACTGAAACGCGACGACACCTTCCCCAGACGGTCCACGTCCTCCTGGATCTCGTGGAGGACCCGGTCCAGCCCGCCCGGTTCGCGCTCGACCGCCGCCGTGCGTGACTCGGGGTCACGCAGGATGGTGAGCCAGCCGTTCAGGCTGGTGAGGGGAGTGCCCATCTGGTGCGCGGTCTCCTTGGCCATCCCGACCCAGATACTGCGCTGCTCGCTGCTCTTCAGATTGCGGAAGGCGATCAGCACCGCGCCCATGAACGACAGGATCAACAGGGCCTCGAGCCAGGGCATCCACACCAGCTGGGTCGTCAGCCGGCTGGGACCGTAGTGCAGGAAACCGACGACGTTCCCACCGCCGGGGCCGTACAGGGGGATGGGCTCGCGGTCGCGATCGAACTCGTCGACCAGTTCGAGCACGCGCCGGAGACCCGGATCCTCGGGGTTCTCGAGATCGGCCTGCCGGATCGCCCCCAGACTCTCGGGAAGAGGAACACCGACCTGTCGCTCGTTCCAGATGTAGGGGCGACCGTCGCGGTCGGTGAAGACGAAGGGGAACGCGACCTCGTCGACGACGTCGCGCAGGCGTTCCATCTCCTCGAGGTCGGGAGTCTCCGAGAAGAGGACCGGACCCGCGATGGTCGCCACCAGGCGTGTGGTCAGTTCGGCCTGCCGCTCGACCTCGCCGGTCACGTAGACCGTGTAGGCTCCGATCGACACGCCGATCACGACCAGACCCAGCAGCAGGATGCCGCGCAGGCGCGTGCGCCGGAACAGCCAGCGGGTGGCAGGCATCGGAACCCCTAGTCGGCCCGACGGCCGCGGATCACGTCGACGCCGGCCATGTAGGGACGCAGGACATCGGGCACGACCACCGTCCCGTCGCTGGTCTGGTAGTTCTCGAGAACGGCGATGATCACCCGCGGCAGGGCCAGTCCGCTGCCGTTGAGTGTGTGTGCGAAACGCGGCTTCGCCTGGCGCTCGGGACGGTAGCGGATTCCGGCCCGGCGCGCCTGGAAGTCGCGGAAGTTGCTGCAGCTGCTCACCTCGAGCCAGGCGTCGACTCCGGGGCTGTACACCTCGAGGTCGTAGCACTTGGCCGCCGCGAAGCTCAGATCGGCGCTCGCGAGCTTCACCACACGGTAGGGTAGGTCCAGGCGTTCGAGCAGCACTGCGGCGTCGCGGACCAGTTCGTCGTGCTCGGTGTCGCTGCGGTCGTCGGTGGTGAAGCGCACCATCTCCACCTTGTGGAACTGGTGCATGCGGAGGATTCCGCGCGTGTCCTTGCCCGCACTGCCCGCCTCGCGGCGGAAGCAGGGGGAGAAACCCACGTAACGCCGCGGCAGCAACCCGGGCTCGAGGATCTGCTCGCGGTGCAGGTTCGTGATCGAGACCTCGGCGGTCGGGATCAACCACAGCCCGTCGACGTCGGTGCGGTACATGTCGTCGGCCAGTTTGGGGAGCTGTCCGGTGCCGGCGACCGCGTGGTCGCGCACCAGATAGGGCGCGTTGATCTCCACGTAGCCCTGCTCGGCCACGTGCACGTCGAGGAACCAATTGATCAGCGCGCGCTCGAGCCGCGCCAGGTCACCGGTGAGAACGCTGAAACCGCTGCCGCTCATGGCCGCGGCCGCGTCGTTGTGCATGAGCCCCATCGCGTTGGCCAGGTCCCAATGCGGCTGCGGCTCGAAGTCGAACTCGCGCGGCTCTCCCCAGGTGGAGACGGTCTCGTTGTCCTCCTCGCCCCCACGGGGAACGTCGTCGTCGGGCAGGTTGGGAAAGCGCTCCTCGAGCGCCGCGAGCTCCTCGTCGATGGCCGTCAGTCGCTGCTCGCCCTCCTTGATCCTTCCTCCGACCTCGCGCATGGCCGCGATCGCCTCGCCGGCGTCCTCGCCGGCCTTCTTCGCCCGGCCGATGGCCTCGCTCGCCTCGTTGCGCTTCGAACGCAGCGACTCGACGTCGACCAGCAGTTGCCTTCGCTCCGCCTCCAGCGCGAGGAAGGCGTCGAGATCGGCCGTCTCGTTCTTGTCGGCGATGGCCTGCCGCACGCGGTCGGAGTGTTCCCGGATGAACTTGCGGTCGAGCATGATGGAGACCGAGGGCTGATGGTATCTTGAGGCCCGATCCGGTTGCCGGGGCCTCGGCCCGCGCCTACCGTCGGAGCCCGGGATCGACACGACGATCCGGCGGGCGCCCAACGGTAGCGACCGCCACGACCGCCGGCAAGCACCGTCCCCGTCCGGAGCGAGATGCGATGACCGCCCTCCATCCCCTGCGCGAGACCGATCCCACCCGGCGGGTGATCCTGGCGCTGGACCTGCCGGACCAGGACCGGGCGCTGCGCCTGGCCGATCAGCTACGCCCCGAGCTCGCGTGGGTCAAGGTCGGCCTGCAGCTCTTCGGCGCCGAGGGGCCGGACCTCGTCCGACGACTGGTGAGCATGGGGCTGCACGTGTTCGTCGACCTGAAGCTGCACGACATCCCCAACACCGTGGGCTCGGCGGTGGAGTCGCTGTCGGCGATCGGCGCCGAGCTGGCGACGGTCCACACGTCGGCCGGAACGGTGGCCCTGCGCGCGGGGGCCGAGGCCGCCCGCCGTAGTGCGACGTCGGGCCCGCGTGGTTCGCGAACGGCGCTGCTGGGCGTGACCGTGTTGACGAGCTTCGACGCGGCGGGACTCGGCGAGGTCCTCGGCCGCGACGCCGACCCCTCGGTCGAAGTGGCGCGTCTGGCCCGGCTCGGGATCGACGCCGGTCTGGACGGACTGGTCGCGAGCCCCCACGAGGTGGCCGCGTTGCGCCGCACCGTGGGACACGAGCCCCTGCTGGTGATCCCCGGCATCCGCCCGGCCGGGGCCGAGAGTCAGGACCAGTCGCGCGTGGCCACCCCCGCGCGCGCGATCGCCGACGGCGCCGACTTCCTCGTGATCGGTCGGCCGATCACCCGCGCCGACGTCCCCCGCGACGCCCTGCGCGCGATTCTGGACGAGGTCGCCGGTGCGCAGTAGGCTGGCGGTTTCCCGGGCGATGGATCCCAGCCCGCGCCGACGGCCGGAGGTCGCAGCATGAAGTCCGAGGACCCTTCCTTCGCGGACCACCTGCAGGTGGAGGACGTCCTGCCCCGCATGCGCGAGGTCGGCGCCCTGTTGGAGGGACACTTCCGCCTGAGCAGCGGACGCCACAGCGACCGCTACTTCCAGTGCGCACGTCTGCTGCAGTACCCCGGACTCGCGCTCGAGGTCGGACGTCTGCTCGCCGAACGCTTCGACGAACTGGAGATCGACGTCGTGGTCTCCCCCGCCGTGGGGGGAGTCGTGCTCGGCCAGGAAGTCGCCCGTGGGCTCGGCCGACGACACGTCTTCGCCGAACGCAAGGACGACGGCTTCTCGGTGCGCCGTGGGTTCGAGATCCTCAAGGGCGAGAACGTCCTGATCGTCGACGACGTCCTCACGCGCGGCACCTCCTTCAGCGAGATCCGTCGGACGGTGGACGACCACGACGCCACCGTGATCGGACTCGGGGTGATCGTCGACCGTCGCGAGGCCGACGTCTCGATCGACGTCCCGGTCCACGCGCTGGTCCAGATGGAGGTCGCGACCTACGATCCCGACGCCTGCCCGTTGTGCGAGGGCGGCGTCGAGCTGGAGTCGCCCGGCAGCCGCCATGCCGTCTGAGGGCAGCGGACTGCGTTCGCTCGTCCTCATCGCCCTCGCGATCGCCGCCACCGCCGCCGCCGTGTCGTGGGCGACCCGCACCCCGGTTCCGGCGAACTCCGATCGCTACGACTACCTGGGGCGCGCCCACCACTTGATCGAGGGCGAGGGGGCACGGCCCCTGGTTTCCTATCCGCTGCGCTTCGCCTTCCAGGGAAGCGAGCGCATCCCGCCCGAGAACGCGACGCGGCCGCCGCTGTGGCCCGCGCTGATCGCCCCCGCCCTGCGGCTGGGGGCCGGTGACGCGGCCGGCGTGTGGGTCGCGGCCCTGGGTCTCCTGACGCTGGTGCCCCTGGTGACCCTGGCCGGGGATCGGAGCCTCGGTCCCGGAGCGGGCGCCTTCGCCGCGCTCGCACTCGTCGCCAGCTTCGCCACCGTCCGCGCTTTGTGGGGCGGCGGACCCGAGATCTGGATCGCCCTGCTCCTGGTCTTCGTGTGGACGTGGAATGCGACCGGGTCCGGTCCCGGGGGTTGGCTGTTGCTCGGACTCGCCCTGGCCCTGATGCCCTGGCTGCACCCGATCGGCTGGCTGTACGCAGGCCTGGCCTGGCTGTCGCGCTGGGGCCGGACCTCGCGGGCGGGCCTGGCCGTCACGGGGGTCCTGGCGGTGACCGGAGGCGTGATCTGGTACCTCGAGGCCGGGCGAACGATCGGCACGCCCCTCCAGCCGCTGCAGAGCCAGGCCGAGCTGGCCAAGTCCCTCTTCGACGCCGGTGGTCTCGGCCCCTACCGAACCCTCGATCCCGTCCCGAACGCGTCGGTGATCACGCAGCACACGGGGGCGTGGCTGTACCACTGGGCCTGGAACCTCAAGGAACAGGCGCTGCACCTGGACGGATGGCTCGCCTGGCCACTCGTCGGACTGGCCCTGCTGGGCGCGAGCCGCGACCCCCGACTCGCCGCCCGCGACGCCGTGCTCGGGCTGGCCGCCTTCGCCGCGGTGAGCACGGTCGCTCACGATCCGAGGCTGCTCGTTCCCGTACTGCCGGTGGCCTGCATCTGGGCGGGCGCGGGTTTCGTCCGTCTCGCCGAGTGGCGGCCTGCGTGGGTCGGGGTCCCCGTCGGTCTGGTCGCGATCCTCCTCCCCTGGATCGTCCCGCTCGGTGCGAGCCCGCGCCCGGGCAGCGAGATCACCGGGGTGACCCCCGCCGCCCTCGACCCGCCGCACGCCGCAGTGGTGGCCATGGCCGGCGCCGGCACCCGCACCGCTCCCGTGTTCACCGATGCCGCGGTCCTGGCGTGGCGGGCCCGCCGCCCGGCGGTCTTCGTTCCCGAGGATCCCACGGTTCTCGCCGCCCTGCGCACGCATCCGGGCCTGCAGGGAACCGACGCCATGGTCCTTCTCCTGGGCACCGACGGCCCCTGGATCGGTCCCGAATGGAGCGAGTGGCTCGGCGAGCACCCCATCGAGACCCACGGACCCGCCCGGGTCGTCGCGCTCGACGGACAGCGCGCCGAACGGGTGCCGGTCGGGGCGGATCCGATCTACGTTCCGGAGCCGCTCGAGCTCGCGGCGACCGACGTTCCCGACTCCCTGGTCGAACTCCCCGTGCCTCCCGCCTCGCGGCCGGGACTCGAGGTCACCCCGGCCACCGGCCGTGCCCTGCAGCGCCTGGTGACCGCCGCGCGCGGAGACGGTGTCGAGCTGCGGGTCATCAGTGCGTACCGTTCCTACGGCCGTCAGCAACGGCTGTACGAGCGAGCGATCGAGCGCCACGGACCCGATCAACGCTGGGTGGCGGAACCCGGAACCAGCGAACACCAGCTCGGAACGACCGTCGACTTCGCGGACGCCGCTCTGGACCACGCGGTCGAACCCTCCTTCGGCGACACGCCCGAGGGCCGTTGGCTGGCCCGTCACGCCGAGGACTTCGGATTCGTCCGCAGCTACACCGAGGCGAACCAGGGCCGCACCGGCTACCGTCCGGAGCCGTGGCACTACCGCTACCGTCCCGACCGAGAACGAGCGAGAGGCGACCGACGATGACCGCCGTCCACCATCTCATGGTTCCCGGCCTGGCCCGCCGACACCTCGACACCGGTTGGCTGCGGGTGACCGTCGACGACCCGCCCGACCGGCGGGCGGAACTGGTGGCGACCTTCCCGTTCTCGATCGCCAGTCTCGAGGCCACGCTGCTCACGGGCCGGACCCCGCGCGAGCACGGCCGATTGCACGTCAGCGACCATTTCGGCGGGGAGCGTGTCGATGCGACGGGCGCCGTGGAACACGAGGTGGACGACGCGATCGCCAGGGCCCTGCTGGTCGACGGGTTCGGCTCGGAAGCCGAACGCAAGGCCTCGGTGCAGGTGAACGCCCACATCGTCCGGCTGCGGTCGTCCGGTGTGCCCGTGGTGATCACCGGCGGGCCCGCCTTCGCCCGGGTGGACCGGATGCCCGCCCTGGAACGGGCCGCGATCTGCAGTGGCGGCGCGATGGCCGCCGTCGACCGCGCTCCGGGTCCCGCCGAGCGCGCCGCCCTGCTGGCGACCCCCGGGGTCGAGCGTCTCCTGGAGGGCGACGGCCTGCGCTCGTGGCACGGGCCGGATCTGCCCGCGGTGCTGGTGGCCGAACCGGGCTGGTCGTTCACCGAGGGGCGCGCCGCGGTCGGTCACCGTGAGATCGACGACGATCGCGACGCTGCCGTGGTTCTCGCCTGGGGGGCCGGCGACGGACCGTGGCCCGCGGCCGTGCACGATCTGCGAGTCGCCCCGACCCTGGCCCGCGTGGCCGGGATCGAGGACTTCGAGGCGACCGACGGTCCTCTTCCGTGGGGGCAGCCGTGAGGGCTCAGAGCGCGCAGGCGCTCATCAGCACGAGCACGGGCAGGGCCAGGATTCCCAGGACGATGGCGACGGGCAGGAAGGCCACCATCGCGGGAACCACCAATGCCATGACCACCACGCCGATCGCCAGCGCGAGAACGGCCTTGAGCAGCCACGCGGCGATCTCGAGGGGCAACAGCAGCAGTCCGAACACCAGGTGGAGGACGGCGCCGATCACGGTGACGACGGTGACCAGGAGTCCGATTCCGATCAGAACGGCCAGGGCATCGATCACGGTGGACCTCCTCGACGGGGGACGCAGGGCTCGGCGACCACGCAGCCGTGTCCGCCACCCGGATATCAGGACGCAGGGGACCACGCGCGGGTTCCAGTCGAGGGGGCACACGTGCCGGAGGTGACGCTGCACCACTCACGCCCGCGCACGCGGCTGGCCCTGCGCCGGGGCCTGGAGACCGCCGGATTCGACGTGCGGGTGATCGCGCAGCCGGCCGAGGCCGCCGGGGAGACGGCGGTCCTGCTGATCGACACCGGCAGCGAGGCCTTCCTCGACGCGCTCCGCACGGGCCGGATCCGTCCCGCCCGGGTGATGGTGCTGGGCGCCCCGACCGACCCGCTGCCCGGGGCGGAGATCCTCCCGGCGGACACCGGACCCGCCGAACTCGTCGAGCACCTGCAGGGTCCTCCAGAATCCTCGGCACCCCCGGCGACGAGCCGGGCGGAACCGGTCCACGCCGGCGGTCTGACCGAGGTGGAGGTGCGGATCGAGCGACTGGCCCCGGTGGACCTCCCCGTTCTCGTCACCGGCGAGAGCGGGACCGGCAAGGAGGTCGTCGCGAGAGCTCTGCACGACCGCGGCCCACGGGCGGACGATGCCTTCGTCGTGATCGACGCCAGCGCGGTCCCGGACGACCTCGTCGAGAGCGAGCTCTTCGGTCATGTCCGGGGGGCCTTCACCGACGCGGTCCGCGACCGGCCGGGCCGGCTGGCCCAGGCGGGCGCGGGGACACTCGTCCTCGACGAAGTGGGAGAGCTGCCCCTGCCGGTCCAGGCCCGCCTCCTGCGCGTGCTGCAGGAGCGCTCGTTCCAGCCGGTCGGCGGCACCGAGCACGTTCCCCTGCGTGCGCGCGTCCTGGCGATCACGCAGCGCGACCTCGGCCACGAGATCACCCACGGCCGTTTCCGCGAGGACCTCTATCACCGTCTGGCCGGGGCCACCATCCGTGTTCCGCCACTCCGCGAGCGTCCGGAGGACCTTCCCGTACTCGCCCGGCAGCTGCTGGCGCGGGCGGGCGAGCCAGTCCCGGCTTTGACCGCTGGGGCCGTCGAAGCGCTGCGGGCCCACGCCTGGCCCGGCAACGTGCGCGAACTCGACCACGTCCTGCAACGCTGCCGGCTGTCGGCCTCGGACACGATCGACGCCGATCTCGTGCGGTCCGCACTGCGCGAGGCGCCGACCCCGTCCTCGGACGACGTCTTCGCGCGGGCCCTGCGCACCTGGATCGGGACGCGCCGTTCGGAGGGCGAGAGTCGGAGCACCTCCGAACGGGCCCTGCACGAGCTCTTCGACCGGATCTGGGACGAGGACAGCGAGTGATCGATCGAGCCGAATGCGCGCGTAAGGGCATGATGAAAAATGCTTTGATGGTCGGGGCCGCTCAGGCCTCCCACTGCAGACGGTGGGCATCTTTCCTACCGTGCCCGAGGTTTTCCCCTTGCACCCCTTGTTCCACCTCTGTTACGGTCTTTTCCAGGCGGGCTGCCTTTTTGGCCACTCGGTTCGGCTAACCACGTTCAAGTAATCCGGGACAGCCTCTACGGCGGCTCGCCTTTGAACTCTCGAAGGGCCTGGGACGGATGTCCCGGGCCCTTCGCCGTATCCAGTGGGCGCGCGGCGGGACGCGGCCGGCACGTCGAAGGCGGAGGTCCGGGACCGGACCTCCGCCGTTTCGTCCCCCGGAGCGGGGGCTCGCTCACGGAAGGTCCGCTCAGGAAGCGGGCTTCTCGAAGACGGACATGTCGATGGTCGGACCGACCTCCATCGACTCGACCGTGAGGTCGTACAGCTTCTCGTCGTCGAAGTAGCCGATCTGCTCGTGCGGAACCATGATCCCGCCGACGGCCTTCGTGCCACTGTAGTCGACGTGTCCGATACCCATGACCTGGGTCATCATGTTGCGCTGCTTGCTCTGCGTGCGCAGGAGCACGTGACTCGACGGATCGAAGTAGAACTTCTTCCACTTGTCCGCGTCTTCGTCGATCCAGACCAGCACGACGTCGGTCGCAGCGCCGTCGATGTCCTCGGGCGGCAGCTGCTGCACCGGGAACTGGTCGAAGTGCCCGAGCACGTACAGGGGATCACCGATGATCTCGCGCTGCTGCGACGCGTAGGTCTCGGAATCCATGTCGACGATGCCCTGCGGGGACTTCGCCCAACCGGCCTCCGGCCCCACGGCCATGGTCTGCCCGCCGAAGGGGGTCTCGATCTCGGTGAGTGCCCGATCCGGGAACACCACCGTCTCGGTGAGCGTGATGTCCAGCGCCATGCCCTGGACCTTCATGTTCATGGCCGACGTGCGCTTCATCGACGTCAGGTCGGTCAGGGCCGGCCCGCCGTGGGCCTCCTGGGCCGCGGCCAGGATCGCGCGGCCCTTCTCGACCGTCTCGTCGGTGGGCTCGGGGAACTCAGGACCCTCGGGCTCGGGGATCGAGATGTCCAGCTCCTCGACCGGACCGAAGCTGCTCAGGTCACCATCCCAGTCCTCGGTCTTGCCGACGGCCACGATCGCGAACTCGTCGGGATGCACGCGTCGCTTCATGACCGACAGGACGTCATCGGTGCCGATCGCACGGACCTCGTCGTTGAAGGTCTCGAGGAAGTCGTCCGGATAGCCCAGATACTCCAGGCGCATCTTCCGCTGCAGGACCTGCTCGGGGTTGACGTAGTTGAAGACGTCGGCTTCGAGCAGTCCGTTCTTGGCGTCCCGGAGTTCCTGATCGCCGACGGGTTCCTCACGCATGGTCTGCACCGTCTCGAGGACCACCCCCACCGCTTCCTCGGTGGACGAGCTCTTGGTCCCGCAGTAGGCCTGGAACATGCCCGGCGTCGAGAAGCCCACGCCGGCACTGCTGCCCACGTTGTAGGCGAGACCACGCTTGGTCCGGACCTCGTTGAACAGACGATCGCCGAAGCTGCCACCGAGGATCCGGTTCGCCACACTCATGGCGTAGTAGTCCGGATCGTCGGCCCGCATTCCGATGTGGCCCATCGAGAAGCGTGTCTGGTTCACGTCCTCCTTGTTGGCCACGAGAACGCGCTTGCGTTGTTCTTCGTTCGGTTCGTTGGGGAACGGCGGAACCATCGGCTGACCGGCCGGCCAGTCGCCGAAGCGCTCCTCGATCCGGGCCAGCATGGCGTCGGAATCGATGTCACCCCACACCGCGATCATCATGTTGTCGGGATGGTAGAAGTACTCGTAGAACTCCACGACGTCGTCGCGGGTGATCGCCTCGAGCGTGGCGTACTCGGTGTCCCGGGCGTAGGGATGAGCGTCGCCCCACACGGCCTGCCGCAGCTCACGAGCCACGATGCCGTTCAGATCGTCGTTGCGCCGGGCCACGCTCGCCCGCTCGCCCTCGATCGCCACGTCGATCTTGTCCTGCGCGAAGGCGGGACGACGCACGACGTCGGCCACCAGCTCCAGTCCCCGATCCGCGGTACGGGTGAGGAAGCTGAAGCTGATCGATGCCGAGGTGTTGCCGATGCTGCTCTCGATGTAGGCGCCCATGCGCTCGAGCGTCATGTCGAGCTCGTCGGCGGGAATGGTCTCGGTGCCACCGGTTCTCAGCACGTTTCCGGTGACCGACGCCAGACCGACCTTCTCGGCGGGTTCGAAGGCGCTGCCGGTGCGGACCATGATCCGGCCCTCCACCAGCGGCCACTTCCGATCCTCGAGCAGGAACACGGTGAGCCCGTTCTCGAGCACGTGGCGTTCGTAGTCGGGGATCTCGACCTCGCCCAGCTCGGGAAAGTCGAAGCGCTCCCAGGGTTCCTTCGCCGTCGCGTCGGACGGAACGATCGACAGGGCCACCAACAGCATCAGGACTCCCGCGAGGGAGCCTCGGGACAGGTCACCGCGCATCGGTGGCTCCTTCCTGCTCGGCGTCCTCGGTGAGGATGTACGCCACGTTACGGTTCTTCTCGACGAAGGTCTCGCGCGCCACCCGCTGGATGTCGGCCGCGGTCACCGCGTCGATCTCCGTGGGGTAGACGAGCCCCTGACGCCAGTCGTCCTCGAAGAGCTCGGCCTGGACCACCGTGCTGATGGTGCCGAAGTTGCTGCGCACCTGCCGCACGAAGTTGGCCTTCATGCGGGTCTTCACGCCCTCCAGCTCCTCGGCGCTCACGGGTTCGTCCTTCAGCCGGTCGAGTTCCTCGAGCACCGCCTGCTCGCACTCGAGGGCGGTCACGCCCTGGGCCGGCACGACGAAGTTGATGAACAGACCCGGGTAGAGTTCGCCCGGGAGCTGGGTGACGGCACCCACCGCCACTGCCTTCTTCTCGTCCTTCACCAGGCGCTGGTGCAGACGGCTGCTCCGCCCGTTCGCGATCATCTCGGTGATCACGTCGAACACGGGAGCATCGGGATGGAACATGTCGGGCTTGTGGTAACCCACGATCAGGAAGGGCTGACCGGGGTCACGCAGGGCCACACGACGCTCGCCGCGCTGCGGCGGCTCTTCGGTGATCACGCGCGGAGGCTCCGGGCCCTCCTCCCAGTCGTCGAAGTACTCCTCGGCGAGGTCCTTCACGTCGTCGACCTTCAGGTCGCCGACCAGGCCGATCACCACGTTGCTCGGCACGTAGTAGCGATCGTACAGCTCCAGGCACTGCTGGCGGGTGAAGTTGTCGAGGTCGCTCTGGTAGCCGACGAGCGGACGGCCGTAGGGATGCGCGAGGTAGCTCATGGCCAGGAACTCCTCGAGCAGACGTCCCACCGGCGAGCTGTCGGTGCGCATGCGGCGCTCCTCGATCACCACGTCGCGCTCGGTGTAGAACTCGCGCATGACGGGGTTGATGAAACGCTCGCTCTCGAGGTAGGCCCACAGCTCGAGCTTGTTGCTGGGCAGCTGGTAGAAGTAGGTGGTCACGTCGTAGCCGGTCGAGGCGTTCAGCCCGGTGCCACCGTTCTTCTGGATGATGTTGCCGAACTGGTTGGCCACGACGTACTCGCGGGCCTCGTCCTGGGCGTCCTCGAAGGCCTCCTCGAGTTCGGCGATCTCGGACTGGGTCGCGTCACGGTCGCGGCGGGCCTCCATCAGGGCGGCGTAGGCCTCGTCGACCTTCCGCATGGCCTTCTTCTCGCGACGGTGGTCTTCGGTCCCGATCTCGTCGGTTCCCTTGAAGGCCATGTGTTCGAACATGTGGGCCAGACCGGTCCGGCCCTGTTCCTCGTTCACACCCCCGACGCCCACCTGGGCGAAGTAGGTGAAGACGGGAGCTCCGGGTCGCTCGACGACGACGAACCGGAGTCCGTTGTCGAGCGTGAAGGTTTCGACTTCGCTCTCGAGTTGCTCCAGGTCCTGCGCCTGGGCCGCGGGGACCACGAGCAGACACAGCAGGAGCAGGGAGAGCGTGGCCAGCACGTTGCGGTGCACGGCCCCTCCTTTGCGGGTTGCGGGTTGGACGGGGGGCGGAGAAGTGCGCGAGATTTCGGAGTCGGTCATTGTCCAGGGTTCATTCGGTGCGAGGTCCGGTGACGCGATTTCGACGGATCCCGTCGGACGGACGCGCACGGGACACCCACCGGCTTTCCGGATCGAAGAACCGCAGCGGCCGCTCGGCCGCGTGCCGGATCCCGATCCGACCACTCTCCGCGATCTCCGCGGGCGCGGATCCTGGCCACAGTCCCAGCCGAGGATCACGAACGAGATCGAGACCGTCCCACGAGAGGTCGGCCCCGAGAGCCTGCCCCAGCTTACCCGGTCCGTTGGTCAGTTCGTAGCCCGAACGTCCTCGACGCCACAGGAGGACGTCGATTCCCTCGATCGGCTCCGCCGCGCGCAGCAGGACCGCGCCGGCCGTGCCGCGGGCTTCGCAGACCACGTTCAGGCAGTGGTGCAGACCATACGACACATACACGTACAAGTGTCCGGGTGTTGCGAACATGTTCCGATTGCGGGGCGTGGGACCGCGGTGGGCGTGACTGGCGGGGTCCTCGCCCTGCCCCAGGTAGGCCTCGACCTCGACGGTCCGCAGCCGGACCCGGCGTCCGTCGACGCGTGAGCGCAGCTCCACGCCGACGAGATCGCGCGCCACGTCCGTCACCGGTCGCGCGAAGAAGGCGCGCCCCAGCCTTCTCGTTCCAGACATCAACAACAATCCGTCAGTTGACCACGTATTCGCGGCGGCCGAAGACGAGCCCGCCGATGATCGAGAAGGCCACCAGCGCGACCAGGAGGAGCCCGGTCGACACCCACGGCGAGACGTCGGGATTCTCGACCATCATCTGCCGGAGGAACTCGATCATCGAGCCCTGCACGTCCTCGTCGCGCATCATCACGTTGCGGACGTGGAACTCCAGGGTCCAGGTCTGCATCTGGCCGGGGATCTTCGAGACCACGCCCTCCCAGGCGAAGGCGTACGCCACCCCCCACACGAGTGGTCGCTTGAAGACGACCCCGAAGATCGCGAACAGGCCCGTGAAGACCATGGTGGCCAGCAGCACGATCCACACGTGGTTGACGTACTGCTTCACGAAGTGGACGTCGACCACACCGAAATCGCCCACGACCATGAAGGCGAAGCACAGGACCAGCGACAACGCCAGCAAGACCGCCGCGAGCACCTGCACCGCCGCCAGGCGGCCGGCGTACACCGCCACCCGGCTGATCGGCCGGGTCAGCAGATAGGTGATCGTGCGCCCCTCGACCTCGTCGTGGATGGTCGGGACCCCGAAGGCCAGACCCACCAGGTACACGAGGATGCTGAGGTACAGGGTGCCCACGAGGTTCGAGAAGAAGGCCGAGGCGTCGAGGACCTCGGTGGCTCCGTTGCGCCAGAGCAACGTGAGCAGCAACGGGGCCAGACCGGCGAAGGCGATGAACAGCAGTCGACGCCGCCGCACGAGGTCCCGCACGGCCTGCGCGAAGACCAGCTGGAAGACGGTCCCGAAGGGAACCGGAGCCGGGATCGGACGATCCGCGTTCAGCGGGGGTGCACTCATGAGCCGTCCTCCACGAGGTACTCGAACAGGCTCTTCAGGTCGTCGTCCTCGGTCACGTAGCCGCGGATGGGCACACCGCCGTCGAGAGCGACCTCGGGGAGTCGGCCGAAGAACAGGCGCGGGTGGTTCGATTCGACGATCAGCCGCGTCGGCGCCTCCACCCGGACCCCGAGGACGTCCTCGGCCCCGATCAGGATCGCCGCCAGTGCCCGGGCGTCGTCGGTCTCGATCGCGATCCGGTGCGGGTGGCGCTCGACCAGGTCCCGGATGTCACTGACGTTTCCCTCGGCGAGGATCCTGCCGTTCTGGATCAACAGGATGGTCGAGGTCATCTGCTCGACCTCGTGCAGGATGTGACTGCTCACCAGCACGCACTTGCCCTCGGCGCCCAGCTCGCGGATCAGCGCCATGGACTCGTGCCGGCTCACGGGATCCATGCCGTTGAAGGGCTCGTCGAGGAAGATCACCGCGGGATCGTGGGCCATCGCCTGGGCGAGCTTGATCTTCTGCCGCATGCCCTTGGAGTAGCCTCCGACCGGGCGATCCGCGTCGTCGATCAGGTGGGTCCGGACGAGCGCTCCCTCTGCCCGAGCGCCGGCCTCGCGCGGCGACAGCCCGTGCAGACGCAGCAGGTAGACCAGCATCTCGCGGCCGGTCATCGACTCGTAGAGGGCGTCCTGCTCCGGGCAGAATCCGATCCATCGGTACAGACCGATGTCGTGGGCGAGGTCGTGGCCGAGCAGCAGGACACGCCCCTTGCTCGGCTTCAGCTGTCCGGCCATCAGCTTGAACAGGGTGCTCTTGCCCGCCCCGTTCAGACCCAGCAGCCCCGTGACCCCCGGATGCACCGTGCAGCTCACGGAGTTCACGCCGATCACCTGTCCGTACCAGCGGGTCAGGGCGTCGCATTCGAGCACGGCCGTTCCGGGTCGCATCACCGGCGTTTCGGGCCCCATCGTCGTCGGCACGCTCACAGGACCACCTCGACCGGCTCGATCTTCCGGCGGAGCCACCAGTAGGCGGCCACGATCCCCACCAGCACGGCCCCCAGGGCCAGGACCGGCGGGACGTCGAAACCGGTCTCGGCCCCGAACCACCAGGCCCCGATCTGACCCAGATTGCCGGCCATGTTGATCAGGCTCCACGCCTCGAAGCCCGTGATCGCCTGCACCAGTTCGATCACCGGAACGAAGCCGTACCCGAACAGGACGATCCACGTGACCGAGATGAAGACCGAGCGCTGGGCGGTGGCGCTGACGGCCAGCATGATCATGCCCGCGGTCGCCACCAGGAGCACGCTGTAGACCGTCATCAAGAGGGGGACCGACCACACCCGTGCGAAGTACGCCGTCGTGGGCTCGATCATGACCGCGAAGAGCCACAGCAGCAGGATCGGCAACCAGGTGGTCAGCAGCAGGAAGGTCGCGATGACCCCGATCTTGCCCACGATGTAGTCGTTACGGGTGATCGGCTTCGAGAAGTACAGCTGCAGGGCCTTGCCGCGACGATCGGCGGCGATCAGATCGCTGCCCACCATGATGGTGAAGATCACCACCCAGATCATCGAGTTGTCCATGGACGCCCAGAAGAAGGGCATGCCGGCGTCGACACGCGCGCCGAGCAGGCCCTCGAGGACCTCACCGCCCTTCAGGCGCCCGTAGACCTGCACGCCGTCGAAGATCTTCTGGATCCAGGCCAGACCCAGCAGCAGCAGGTACTTGCGCTGGGGCAGGTAGGCCATGACGCCCTGACGGACGATCGGCCACCAGCGCAGCGGGCGCTCCTGCAACTCTCCGTTCCAACGCTGGTATCCCTGTTCGTAGATCGGCATCAGGACACCGCCTCGACGAAGGAGTCCTGCAGCGAGCGCCCCGCCTCGAGGAAGTGCCGCACCTGCACGCTCTCCCCCAGTTCCCGCAGGACGGCGAAGATCGCGTCGGAGCGATGCCCCTCGGCGAGCCGGACGCGCAGCCCGTCCTGGATCGCCTCGACCTCGTGGCCGCGGTCGCGGAGCATCGACGCCAGGGCATCCAGATCGCCGCGCCCGCGCAGGTCGTAGACACGACCGGCGTCGATGAGTTGCCGCTCCACCGGCCTCTCCTCGGCAACCCGCCCGTCCTTGAGTACGATGACGTGGTCGCAGGTCTGCTCGACGTCGGGCAACAAATGGGTGCTCAGGACGACGTTCATGCCCTGCCCGTGGCTCACGTCCCGAATGAGTTGGAGCATGGACTCGCGCCCGGGAGGATCCATGCCGTTCGTCGGCTCGTCGAGCAGGAGCAGGTCGGGATCGTGCACGAGGGCCTGCGCCAGTTTCAGGCGCTGCTTCATGCCCTGCGAGTAGCTCTCGAGCTCGCGGTAGCGGGCCTCGCCCAGCCCGACGTAGTAGAGGACCTGGTGGGCGCGCTCCTTGGCGTCGGTGTGGCTCATGCCGACGAGTTCACCCGCGTAGGTGGTCATCTCCACCGCATTCATGCCGGGAATCAGACAATCGCTCTCGGGCACCAGGCCGACCCGGCGACGGATCGCCAGGGCCTCGTCGCGGGCGTCGTGTCCGAGCACCCGGACCGCACCGGGCTCCACGTGCAACAGACCCAGGATGCTCCGCAGGAACGTGCTCTTCCCGGCCCCGTTCGGACCCAGCAGGCCCACCGCACCGGGAGGAACGCTCAGGTCGATCCCGTGGAGGACCACCTTGGGACCGTAGCTCTGGACCAGACCGTGGGTCTCGATGATCGGTTTCATCGTCGCGGGTCCCGGGGACGGGGAACACGGCGGCGGCGCGCCGGGTCGCTGCCAGGCAGGACGCAGGAACCCGGCTTCGCGTTGCAACGAAATCGCAGCCTAGCACACGCTCCGCGGGGACGCATGGCCCGGAAACGGTCGAGCCCCCGCCGTGTCCGGCAGGGGCTCGCGGATCCGGGGCGGGCCTCGGATCAGTTCACCGAAGCCTCTTCCCCCTGCTCCTCGACCGCTTCCCGCGCGGCGGCCGCGATCTGCTCCTTCTGCATCTCCTCGGCGGCGCGGAACAGCTCTTCGTGGCTGGGGTTGTCGCGCAGCAGGTCGACGACCTTCCAGACCTGCTCGTCGCGCTCGATGTTCACGCGGTAGGCCGCCGCGTTGCCCTTCTCGCGGCGCTCCAGTTCGCGCAGTACGCCCACGGCGATCTCGTCGCGGTGCTCCTCGAAGAGTTCGCGGCCCATCTCGAGTTCCATGTCCTCGAAGTAGCCCGGCAGGTCCTCGCGCTCCTGGGCCAGGGTCCAGAACCGTTCGAACATGGAGTCCGTGAACTCGAAGGCCTCGCGACCCGGGTGATCGTGGTCGACCAGCCAGTCGTTGGTGAAGTGGAAGTAGGTGGCGTCACGCTCTAGAGCGACCTCGAAATCGCTGAGCAACGAGGGCTCGATCTCGATGTCGGGCATGATCCCGCCGCCCCCGTAGACCTCGCGGCCCATGTCGGTGTAGAAGACCT
>DATFKK010000113.1 GCA_035268685.1 Candidatus Krumholzibacteriia bacterium
AACTGGGCGATGGTCACCGGTACGTCGGCCTGCTGCATCATGACGGCAGCCAGCATGATCTTCTCGGTCTCGGTACCCTGCCGTTCCCGCACCACGTCGCGCAGCTCGTCGCGGACGCTGCTGTCCGAGATCATGGGCCCCTCGAGCAGTTCGATGTCATCACGCACCCACGCCGTGATTGCCGCAGCCTTCTCGTGCTCGGTCTTCTTGCCGGTCGTGATGGCCGACAGGGTGATGTCGAGTCCGTCGGTGTCCTCGGCCAGAGCAGCGACCCCGGCGGCGGTCTGGGCGGCGAAGTTGTTCCAGCCGGTCATGTCCAACCAACCCGCCTGCACGAAACCGGACTCCTCAGGGTCGACGTACAGCTCCTCGAGCAACAATGCCACGTGGGGATAGTCCTCGGGGAACGGCCGGCGCCGGGGCGGATCTTCGTAGGCTGCGCGTGCCCGCGCGTTGATCTTCACGGTCATCGGGCGTCCGTCGCGGCTGTCCTGTTCCTTGATCTGCAGCTCGTCGGCCTCGATGCCGTGCCAGTGCGGCTCGTAGGCGAACTGGTCGGCGCCATCCACACCGATCGCCATGTACACGGTCGGAAAGAGGTCGGCCGCCCGCTCGACCACGGCCATGTAGGGGCCTTGCCGGGAGATGATCGTCGAGTACCCGATGACATCGCCCTCTTCCACCACGCCCCAATCGATCTCCGCTCGGTCGATCCCGACGCCCTCGGGCCCTTCTTCGAACTCGACGGTCGGGCGACTCACGATCGTTCCGTTGCGCCAGACGAAGGCACTTGCGGTCTCGACGCGATCGGCATCACCAACGGGGGGTGCGGTGAAACGCTCGGGCAGAGCATTGAAGTCACGCACCATGATCATGCGATTCCTGCACATCTTGTGCATCGGGTCGTCGAAGGTGGTCAGCGTCTGGGCGTAGAGGATCACGGCGGCGGCACCGGTGCCGCCGGGCACCTGGTCGACGAAGGGCAGCAGACGCTGGGCCAACCCATCGATCTGCTCGTCGGTGCGTTCGGCAACCGCCCAACTCGACTGGGCGAGACCGTCGGCGGGCGCCAGGACGCCGAGAGCCCACACGGTCAGGGCGACGGAGAAGATCACTCTGCGGGACATGAGCGGGTCCTTTCGGGAGCGTTTTCAGTCGGACTCGTTCTCGAATTCGGGCGCGGGCCCGGTCTCGCGGACCACGGCCCGGTGAACGGCCGAAGGCAGAGGCACCGAGACACAGTGCAACGCACCCCTGCGTTCGACGAGGGAGCGTGCATCGATACCGACCACGGTACGATCCGGGAACCAACCCCGATAGGCCTCCAGGGCATCGCGATCGAATCGGTCGGCGACATCCGGGTACGTCGGCACCAGCACCACGTCGTCGACCATGGCCACGTTGGTATAGGTGCGCCACACACCGTCCCGGGGCGCAGGAGTGTCGATCCGCACGACACGCAGCGACCCTTGCCGGGTCCGGGTCCCCTCGAGACGGGCCGCAATGCGATCGAGACGCTCCGCGTTCACGGGGGCGGCGTCGGGATCCAGGCGGGCCACGACCAGCCGATCGGCTCCGAGGAAGGCCAGGAACATGTCGAGGTGACCGGTCGGTTCACCGCGTAGGGGGAGGACGATCTCGGCGCGGTCGAAGGGAACGGCCTCGCGCAATCGGCGCCGGACCTCGGTCGGCTCGATCCCGTCTCGCGCGACGTTCTGGTTGATCAGGGCATTGCTGACGAGCATCAACCCCTGCCCGTTGCTCACCACGTGCCCCCCGTCGAGCCACAGGGGAACCTCGATCAGGGGCACTGCCCATTTCTCCGCCAGGGCCGACGGCACCCGATCGTCGTCCGGGTTTCGCTCGGTGACCGGATAGCGCGGGTCGACGATCGCGACTCCCCCGTCGCGGCCGTCGACGAAGAGCGGCCCGTAGTCCCGAAGCCACATCGACTGCACGGGCACCTCGACCGGGCGCACGGCATCGGGGGGCAGGCCGTGGTCGACGAGGAGCTCACGCAGGTGATCCGCCTGGGACGGGTTGGCCACCAGGCCGTAGACCGGCGCTTCACCCTGGAGCGCGCGGGCCAGGTCGAGCAACACCTGCTCGTGGTGGAACATCATCTGCGACGCACCGATCAAGAGCGCGCTGTTGCGCTCGTGATCGGCCGGCACACGGAATGCGGGCGCCGAGGCCATCATCGTGAGGAGAAGGAGAAGCGTGATCACGTCCGGATCCGACCCGTGCGCAGAACGAACTGGACACCCGGACACGTCCGGGCGCGACGGCGGCCACGAGAGATCCGGAGAGAACCCCGACGCTGGGGACGACGGCGAGTCGCGAGAGGGCACTCCGTGGCCGCGCGTAGGCGGCGGCCGAGTACAACGTAGCAAATCGCAGCCGTTCCGCAGATCGACCGCCGGGCGGTTCGGGGTTGGCAGCGGCCGCTCCGGCGTGTTCAGCTATGGGGTCCCCCATCGAGGAGGCCGCCGTGACCCACGAACGCCACGTCGTCTTCGGATGCAACGGCACGGTCGGCCGCGGCCTGCTCGAGCAGATCGTCGCCGCTGGCCACGATGCCGTCGCCGTGGCCCGGAGCGGAATGACCGACCCTCCCACCGGCGTGACCGTCGAGAGAGCCGACGCCGCGGACCGCGACCGGGCAGCACAGGTGTCCCGTGGGGCCGACGTGATCCACGTGGCGATCGGGATACCGTATCCGCAGTGGGCCGAGCGGTTCCCGCCCGTGCTCGAAGGCGTCCTGCACGCCGCGAAGGTCTCCGGCGCTCGCTTCGTCTGGACCGACAACCTGTACTGCTACGGCCCGCGCGACGAGCCGCTGCGCGAGGACATGGCACCGACCCACCACGGCCGCAAACCCGCTCTGCGCGCGCGCATGGTCGAGCGCATGCTCGAGGCCCACGAACGGGGTGACACACGGGTGGCGATCGTCCGCGCGAGTGACTTCATCGGCCCACGTGCGCATCAGGCCATGCTCGGCGACCCGTTCTTCTCACGCGTCCTGAAGGGCAAAGCTGCACAGTTCCTCGGCGATCCGGACCTCCCGCACACCTATACCCATGTTCCGGACCTCGTCCGTGCCCAGATGCGGATCGCGGCCGACGAGGACGCCTTCGGCCGCGCCTGGCACGTCCCGAATCCACCCACGCGCACCACCCGCGCGATCATGAACGACGTCTTCGCCCGGATCGGGCGCGAGCCGAAGATCCAGACCATGCCCGGTTGGATGCTGCGGATCGCCGGACTGTTCGACCCGACGATGCGCGAGCTCCACGAACTCCTGTACCAGTGGAAGCGTCCCTTCGTCGTCGATGACTCCGATTTCCGGTCCCGTTACGATCTCGGGGCCACGGCCTGGGACGAGATCCTCGACACCACGCTCGACTACTTCCGCCGTGTCGAAGCGGCCGAGGGGAAACGATGAACCGTACCGGCACGCCGCCACTCGCGATCGTACTGGCCACGATCCTCGAAGTGCCGAGCATCGGGGAGCTGGGCACGTACTGATCCGCGACACCGCGTGCGTGCCGATCGCTTGGTCGGCGTGTATGCTGCGCGGATCGGATCCGTGCCCCGACCCTCCGACCCCGAAGTCTCCGCTCGTGCAGACCTGGCTCGCCCTCGCCCTGCAGACCCGTCGCGACGAAGTGCGCGACGACGCCGACCTGCGTGCTCGGGACCGCGCGGTGGCCCGGACCCTGCCCGACTCCGGGCGAGGGGCGCGCGCACGCATCGAGGCATGGCTCGAGGCGGTCCTGACGGCCGAAGATCGCGAGACGATCCGTCGTGTCGACGGAGGTCTGCGGGCATTGCGTCTGCTGCTGAGCGTCATCGGTCTGGTGGCCGGCATGGGCACGGCGGCCGTGGTCTTCTACTACGACGGCAGTCAGCCGATCAACGTGCTGCCGGCACTCGCCGTGTTCGTGGTGCTGCCGCTGCTCACGCTCCTGGCCTTCCTGATCTCGGCCCTTCCCCCCGGTATCCTTCGGCGCGTGCCGGGGTCGGCGGGGCTGCAGCAGAGCCTGCTCGCTCTGGGCAGTGCCTTCGCCGGCGCGCTGCTGCGGCTGCTGCCCCAGCGGGTGCGCGACGCGCTCACCCAGGCCTTCGGTGCGGGGCGCGCACACCAGCGTCTGTTCGGACGCGTGCAGAAGTGGTTGTTGCTCGGTGCGCTGCAACGCATGGCCGTGGCCTTCCACGTTGGCGCGATCCTCTGGTTCGCGGCACGGGTGTTCGTGACGGACCTGGGCTTCACCTGGAGTGCCACGGCCGAGGCCGTCACACCCGACCGGGTCCACGCCTTCGTCCAGGCGCTGGCGTGGCCGTGGCATGCGTGGGCACCCGATGCGGTTCCTTCGTTGCGGGACGTCGCGGCCACACAGTTCTTCCGCCTGGGGAGCGGCGTCGTCGGAGATGCGCCCACCGGCGCCGCCGATCCCACACTGCTGGCGAAGTGGTGGAAGTTCCTGCTCGCGGCCATGATCACCTACGGGCTGTTTCCCCGCGTACTGGCTTCGATCCTGTCGGCGTGGCGTCTACACGCGGCCGCGCACTGGACGATCGACCACGCTCCGGCGGCCCGCGACGCCCTCGACCGCATGACCGCCCCCGCGGTGCACACCCGCGCGCGCGAGGACGAGCGGACCGTCCCCGAACGCGAGGCACCCGTCGACGACGGTGCTGCGGACACCCACGCTGCCGGACATGCGGTCGTCGTGGTGTGGTCGGCCGCCTCCGACGACCGCGCCCGACTGACCGCGGCGATCTCGCGCCGCTTCGAGGTCGAAGTCGACGCTCGTCTGCACGCCGCGGGTGCGGGCCGTTCCACGGACGACGACCGCCGCGCGATCGACGAAGTGGCAGCCGACGTCGACGCCGACTCGCTGATCGTGCTGGTGGTGAAATCCTGGGAACCGGCCACCATGGACGCCCTGGACTTCGTGCGAGCACTGCGCCGCCGCGTGGGCGACGGCCCACGGATCGTGGTCGCCGGCCTGCGCCTCGACGGAGAGGGCGACGAGGACGTCGAGCAATGGAGACTGCGGATGAAGACACTGGGCGATCCGTGGTTGCGCACCGTCGCCCTCGATCTCGAATCGGGAGCCAACCGATGAGCGCGCCGGTCTTCGTCGTGGTGGGCCACCCGAACAAGGGCAAGAGCTCGATCGTGTCGACACTCGCCCACGACGACACGGTGGTCGTGGCGCCGCGCCCGGGAACCACCATCGCGGCGCGCTCGTTCCCCATGCGTGTCGACGACGAGGTGCTCTACACGCTCGTCGACACGCCGGGCTTCCAACGTGCGCGCCGTACGCTCGAGTGGTTGCAGCGGGAAGAGAGCACCGCAGCCGACCACCCGGCCCTGGTCGCTCGCTTCGTCCACGAACACCGCGACGGTGGCGACTTCCGCGACGAGGTCGAACTGCTCACGCCGATCGTCGAGGGCGGCGGGATCCTCTACGTGGTCGACGGCAGCAAACCCTACGGCCCCGAGTACGAGGCCGAGATGGAGATCCTGCGCTGGACGGGCCGTCCCAGCATGGGGCTGATCAACCCCATCGGCAGCCCGCGCTACGTCGACGAGTGGGAAGCCGCGCTGGGCCAGTACTTCCGGATCGTGCGCGTGCTCGATGCGGTTCAGGCTCGCTTCGATCAGCGGGTGGACCTTCTGCGCGCTTTCGGTCAGATGCGCGAAGAGTGGCGCGCACCGATGGATCGCGCCGTCGAAGTGCTGCTGCGCGATCGTGGACGCCGACGCCGGGCGGCCGCGACCGTGATCACCGACATGCTGCTCGAAATGATGACCCTGAACGTCGGTCGTAATCTCACCGCGCACGAGGACGCCGAACCCTACCGCGATTCGCTCGAGGCGAAGTACAAGGACCGCCTGCGGGAACTCGAACGCGAGGCCCGCCGCGCAGTCGAACGCGCCTACGACCACCACGACCTCTCGAGACGCGAGAGCGGCGACGCGATCGAGCGCGATCTGTTCTCCCCGGAGACCTGGCATCTTTTCGGCCAGAGCAAGTGGCGTCTGGCCGTGCTCGGCGCGTCGAGCGGCGTGGTGGCCGGCGGGATCGTCGACGCCTCGCTCGCCGGCATCGGTTTCGGGGTTTTCGCGGGACTCGGCGCGGTCGCGGGCGGCGCCGTGGGCTGGCAGGCCGCCGAATGGTCGAGCTCGGTGCGCGTATTCCAACTGCCGGGCATGGAACGTATCGGGCTGGCGGGCAAGCGCGTGCAGGTCGGGCCGACCTCCAACCGCAACCTTCCGTACGTGGCCCTCGGACGCGCACGCCATCACCACGCGTTGGTCGAGGGCCGCACGCACGCTCAACGCGACGAGCTCGTCGTCGATCACGAGAACGAGAAGGCCGGCGTTCTGAACCGATTCCCCGACAACATCGACAAGCGTCTCGAGAAGATCTTCCACCGTATCCGGCGCGCCGACGGCCGCTACGACCGCGCCGTGGGTCAGCGCAGCGAAATGATCGAGATCGTCGACGAACTCCTCGAGAGCGATCCGACCGCGCCGTCACGCTGAGAGACCTGTCGCTACTGCTGCCGGATGAAGGTGCCCTCGCGCAGCTCGCGCCAGGCCTGCTCGAGCTCCTCGCGGGTGTTCATGACGATCGGACCGCGCCAGGCGACGGGCTCGCGCAGCGGCTCGCCCGACACCAACAGGAAGCGTGCGCCCTCGTCGCCGGCCTCGACGACGATCTCGTCGCCGCGGTCGAACAACACGAGCGAGCGATTGCCCGCGTACTCGGTGAGCTGACGACCGTGGTCGTTGGGGTCCTCCACGCGCACGTCGCGCGGATCGCTGGCGTCGCGGAAGCGGGCGGCGCCCTCGAAGACGTAGGCGAAGGCGTGCTGCGTGGTCTCGACCGGCAGGGAACGCCGCGTGTTCGGCGGCAGGCTCACGTCGAGGTACCGTGGGTTCGCGGCGATGCCCTCGACCGGACCCCGTTTGCCCCAGAAGTCGCCGACGACGACGCGCACGGCGGTGCCGTCGTCGTCGGTCACGGTGGGTATGTCCTTGGCGTCGACGTCCTGGTAGCGCGGATCGGTCATCTTCTTCGACGCCGGCAGATTCGCCCACAACTGGAAACCGTGCATGCGACCCTGCGGATCGCCGTGGGGCATCTCCTGGTGCAGGATCCCGCTGCCCGCGGTCATCCACTGCACGTCGCCGGCGCCGAGCGAGCCACTGTTGCCCAGACTGTCGGCGTGGTCGACGGTGCCGGCCAGTACGTAGGTGATGGTCTCGATCCCGCGGTGCGGATGCCACGGGAAGCCCTTCTGGAACTTCCACGGTTCGTCGTTGCGGAAGTCGTCGAACAACAGGAAGGGATCGGTGACGTCGGTGTCGCCGAAGCCGAAGGCGCGGTGCAGGTGCACGCCGGCGCCCTCCAGGGTCGGCTCGGCCTGGGCGATGGATCGGACGGTGCGCACGGTGGACTCCTTCGCATCGGCAGCGAGGGCGATCGGAATTCGCGGCCAGACGCTCGCCACCGCCCAACCGGCGGCTGCGGCAGCGGTCGTGGCCAGGAAGCGGCGGCGATCCGGGTCGAATCGGGGCATGGACGTCGGGGGACGCGTTTATGGTTGTTTGAACAATTAATACTGTCCGCCTCCGTTCGCCACCTCGACCCGCGCCCCGTCGATTCGCCGCCGACGGCGTGCTAGGATGCCCGTTCCGCCGTCGACGACCCCCATTTCCGGGAACCGAGTGCCATGAGCGCGAACAAGCTGGCCGAATCGATCGCCCACACCTGGACCTCGAGCATCACCCCCGCCCTGCAGGAGTACATCCGGATCCCTGCACTGAGTCCCCTGTTCGATCCCGACTGGGAGGCCACCGGCGCGCTCGATCGCGCCATGGAGCTGCTCGAGCAGTGGGCACGGGACAACGCCCCCGAGGGCATGACGTTGGAGACGGTCAAACTGCCCGGCCGTACGCCGGTGATCTTCGCCGAGATCCCGGGCAAGGGCGAAGGCACGGCCTTCCTGTACGGTCACTTCGACAAGCAGCCCGAGATGAGCGGCTGGGACGACGACAAGGGCCCGTGGGAGCCGGTGATCGAGAACGGCCGCCTGTACGGCCGTGGTGGCGCCGACGACGGTTACGCCCTGTTCGCCAGCATCGAGGCCGTGCGCGCCCTGCAGCGCGAAGGGATCGACCATCCACGCGTCGTGCTGTTGATCGAAGGCAGCGAGGAGAGCGGCAGCGTCGACCTGCCCGCCTACCTCGAGACCCTGTCCGACCGCATCGGCAAATGTGATCTGGTGGTCGCTCTCGACTCGACCTGTGGCGACTACGAGCGCATGTGGTGCACGACCTCGCTCCGTGGCGCGCTCGTCGGTGAACTGAACGTGTCGATGCTGACCGAGGGCGTCCACTCGGGCGACGCCAGCGGCGTTGTCGCCTCGACCTTCCGCGTGGTGCGACAGCTACTCGATCGCATCGAAGATCCACACGAGGGCCGGATCCTGCCCGAATGGTTGTTCGCCGAGGTTCCGGGTGAACGGGTGGAACAGGCGCGCGCCGCGGCCGAGGTGCTCGGCCACATGGGCGCGAAGTTCCCGCTGCTGCCCGGCGTCCAGGCTCTGAGCGACGATGCCGTCGAACTGGTGCTGAACCGTTCGTGGCGTCCGACCCTGTCCGTGGTCGGCGCCGACGGCCTGCCGCCCATGCAGAGTGCCGGCAACGTCCTGCGTCCGGCGACCGGCGTGAAGATCTCGATCCGTCTGCCACCGACCGTGAACGCCGCCGAGGCCAACGACAAGCTGAAGGACCTGCTCGAGAACGACCCACCCTTCGGTGCGCACGTACACTTCGAACCGCGCGTGCCTGGCCAGGGCTGGCACATGGCACCCACACGGCCGTGGTTCGACGAAGCCCTGAACGAGGCGAGCGAGCAGTTCTTCGGCCATCCGGCCGTGCTCATGGGCAGCGGCGGATCGATTCCCTTCATGGCCGACCTGCAGGAGTCCCAGCCCGACGCCCACTTCCTCGTGACCGGCGTGCTCGGACCGCAGTCGAATGCGCACGGCCCGAACGAGTTCCTGGAACTGAAGACCGGAGAGCGTTTGACCGCGTGCGTGGCGTGGGTCCTCGCCCGGATGGCCTCGCAGGGCACGGTAGTGTAGCGGGGCACGGCGTCGCGCTGCGCCCTCGGGGCGGAGTGCGGTTCGTGGTGCGCGGTGTGCGCGTCTCACGGCGCGCGTCGTGCGGCGTGCGGTATGCTTCAGCATGTTGCGGAACGGGCGGCAGGGATCACCAGCCGCCCGTTCCCGCCTCCCCCTTCATCGGTCCGACGATCTCGTCGGTCACCCAACCCCCGTAGAACCCGCCCGGCTGCGGGCGCACCCGTTCGCCGTCGACCGTGCACTCGAGTTGCGCCGGGTAGAAGGCGATGTGACCGGCCACCGCCTCGAACGGCGGGAAGGGATCCGGGTACGACCAGCCCACCCGCTCGAGCCGGGAGTCCCCCACGACCACCGTCCAGTACTGGGCTTCACCCTTCCACTCACAACGCGAGCGACCGCTCGCGGGCTCGAGGTGGGCCGTGTCGACGTCCGCCCTCGGAACGTAGAAGGTCGGCGGGCTCGCGGTCTCGAGGATACGACAGGCGCTGTGGGTGTCGGCGATGATCACGCCCTGGCACCGGACGACCACGTGGCGGGTGTCGGCGACCAGGACCGGCGGGCGGGGGTAGTCCCAGACCGATTCCTGCCCCGGCTTCGGCTCCAGAGCGAAGGACGGGCGTCCAGTGCCGATGTGTTTCCAGTGGCCGCGTCCGGCGCGGGCCCAGTCGGGGATTCGGTCGGACATGGTGATCCCTCGGATTCGAGATGTCGGGTTCGGGGCGCATCGCACACGGCATGACCCGCGACGCGCGGCGGCGGCCGTCCGTCGACTTCCGCGATGGAAGTGGTTTCGCGGTGGAGATGTGGACGGATGCCATGCCGAGCGGGGATTGGACGGGTCCTGGGTGGCGGGGCCGGCCGGAAAGGATCGGGGGCGGACCCGGGAATGCGCCGGGGCCTTTCTGGAGACGGCCTTCGAGTTCTGGAACCGCTCACGAAGGGCGTGGTCGATCTCGGCGCCTTCTCCGACGAACCATCCCCACCGTTCTGCGCGAGACTCTTGACAGGGTTCTTCGCGGACGGTTTCCGCCGACCGGCGTGTCCCGGCTCGATCGCTTGCCTGACGGCTCTGGTCGCCCGCCTGCGCTTCGTCGCGAGTCGTCAGG
>DATFKK010000114.1 GCA_035268685.1 Candidatus Krumholzibacteriia bacterium
CGGCGAGGCCGGTGTCGAGATGCTCGGCCAGGGGGCCTTCGACGCCGTCCTCATGGACTGCCAGATGCCCGTCATGGACGGCTACGAGGCGACGCGTGCGATCCGCGCTCTCGACGATTCGATCTCGAGGATCCCGATCATCGCCCTGACCGCGAACGCCATGGACGGCGACCGCGAGAAGTGCCTGGCGGCCGGCATGGACGACTACCTGAGCAAACCGGCCAAGGCCGACCAGCTGCGTGAGATGCTGCAGAAGTGGATTCCCGTTCGCTCCGCGGCGGGCTCGGACCCACGGTGAGCCGACGACTCCCCGCGGCAGGTATCAGACACACCGGTGACGAACGAGAGAGGGCGGAACCCTTGCGGCTCCGCCCTCCCTCTTCTCGCTGGCCGACCGGGCCACATGGTGTGGACGTGGTCACCGGTCGCCGTTCCTTCGAGCGGCGGACACTCCCTGCCCGAGGTCGCCGCGAGCCGACCGGGGCATCTCGTCCGGACGATGCCACCCGGCGGCATGGGTGGAGGAACAGATTCAAGCTAGAACCGGCGGCGCGTCCGGTCGATGAAGCGAATGCACCGTTTTGGGGCGCCGCCGTGCGTCAGCGCCGCCGCGTCAGCGCGACGCGGTGACCAGGCGCTCCCGCAGGTCCGTCAGCGCGTCCCGCTCGCCGGGGCGCATGGAGCCGGCGTCGATCGTCGATCCGTCGAGCGCGAGGGTGAGACGCCCACCGGGTCCGATCGTCCGCGTGGAGCCGTCCGGCAGCTTCGCCTGCACGTCCCCGTCGAGCACACAGATGCACACGGTGCCCGGCGAGTTCATCACGCTGAAGGCCGTGCCGGTGATCTCGAGCGTGGCCGCCTCGGTGTGAAGTGCGTACCGGGCCCCCTCGAACTCGGGACCGGTCGCGACCCGGAACGTACCGTCTCCCAGCACGTCCGAATCGATGGTCCGCGCGAACCAACGGCCGGGCGGCGTGGGAATGGTGACGTCGGTCCCTCCGTTGATCTGCAGGGCCATGGCGTCGGTCACGACCTCCATCTGTCCGCCTTCGGGCATCTGTACGCGGCAGCCCGGCTGGATCGCCGCCTGCAGCGGAGAGAGGTCGTCGCACGGCACGCGCGCGCCGTCGACCATCACGTAGTCGGTCCCGGCGGCGTGGACCACGGTCCAGTCGGCCGAGTAGTTCAGCACTCCGATCATGATCGCGAGGGCCGCGGCGACGGCGACCGGCGCAGCCCACGTGAAGATGCGACGCCCGGCACGGCGTCGTCCGCCGGCTCGGCGCGCCGGGCGCGCGGACTTCTGGAACTCACCGCGTACGAACTGCTCGCGCATGGCCGCCCGGAAGTCGGGATCGGCCTCGGCGACGGGAAGTGAACGCACGGCGTTGCGGCCGGCGCGCTGGGCGTCGGTCCACTCGTCGTGGGAATCGTGGTGCGTGTCGTTCATGCGTCCAACATCTCCCGCAGGATCTCACCGAGCGCCTGCAGTGCTCGCGAGTACCGCTTGCGGATCGCGGCGTGGCTGGATCCGAGGATCTCGGCCACCCGATCGTGGGTGTGGCCCTGGTAATCGTGCAGCACGATCACCTCGCGGGCCGATTCCGGCAGCCGCATCAGGGCCTCCTGGACCAGGGCTTCTCGCTCGCTGGCGAGCGCTCCCTGCTCCGGATCCGGACCACCGTCTCGCAACACATGGGCCAGTTCCGGCTGGTCGTCGATCGACGCGGACTGTCGCTCCATGCGGTCCGAGGCCGATCTCCACCGGTCCCGTGCCACATTGTACGTGATCGTCGTCAGCCAGGGCCCCGGATCCCGATCCGGGTCCAGACGATCGATCGCGCGGTGGACCTTCAACAGCACGTCCTGGGTCGCGTCCTCGGCCGCCGCTCGGTTCCCGAGCAGGCGCACGGTCAGACCGTACACGTACGGGAAGTAGCGGTCGAAGAAACGGCCCAGTGCGTCGGGGTCGCGGTCGCGCACTCGCAGCAGCTCTTCGCGCGGCGGGGGCTCGATGTCGCGTCCCGGCGCAGCCGGTCCGGCCTCACGTGTCTCGTCACGTTCTACGGATTCGTGAGACGAGTGTGTCGGGTCGGGTGACGAGGTCACGGGCTTCCAGGGGGCTCGTACCGACGGGGGTACGTGAAGGGACTCCATGGATTCTCCAATGTATCACGCAGTCGCAACGTGTCGACGCCGACAGTCGTCCTCGGACGCGTTACGGTTCCTGGGCCCTCTGCTCTTCGACTTCCACCCCTGTCACCCGATGACTTCGATGGAGGACCATTGATGCCCGGCCCCGCCGGCTCGCTCGCACGCCGTCTCACCGAACCCGTCCGCAGATACACCCGTTGGCTCCACACCGGCTGGCCCGCCGGTACCGTCGAGAAGCTCCCCGAGGCGAACGAGGACGGTTCCACACGCGTCCCGGGCCTCTACCTGGTGGGCGACCTCACCGGGATCCCGCTGTTGAAGTTCTCGGCCGACACCGGCGCCCGCGCGGTGCGCACGATCGCCGACGACCCCGACTTCCTGCCCACGCGCGACCCCGACGACGATGTCCGCGACCTCGTGATCATCGGTGCCGGCGTGGCCGGCATGTCGGCCGCACTCGAAGCGCGCGAGGCCGGTCTGGACTTCGTGGTCCTCGAGGCCAGCGAGCCCTTCTCGACCATCGTGAACTTCCCGCGGCGCAAGCCGATCTACACCTACCCCACCGACATGCAGCACGCCGGCGACATGCGATTCCGCGCCGACGTGAAGGAGGACCTGCTCACCGAGCTGCGCGAGCAGACGATCGAGCAGGGGATCGTTCCGCAGCCCGGTCGCGCGACGCGCGTGCAGCGCTCCGGCGGACGTCTGCTCGTCGAACTGGCGAACGGCGAGCCCATCCGGGCCCGCCGCGTGATCGTGGCGATCGGCCGCAGTGGCGACTTCCGGAAGCTGAACGTGCCGGGCGAAGAACTCGACAAGGTCAGCAACCGTTTGCACGACCCCAAGGACTACTGCGATCGCGACGTCCTCGTCGTGGGCGGGGGCGACAGCGCGGTGGAATCGGCCGTGGCCCTGGCCGAATGCGGCGCCCGGGTCACGCTCAGCTATCGCCGGGATCAGTTGACCCGTCCCAAGCCCGACAACGTCGAGGCCCTGGATCGAGCCAGCGAGGAGCACGGCCTACGTCAGATGCTCGGCAGCCAGGTGAAGCGTATCGACGAATCGAGCGTCGAGCTCGAGACCGCCGACGGCACCGAGACCATCGACAACGACAACGTGTTCACCATGATCGGCCGGGATGCCCCCCTGGACTTCTTCCGTCGCAGTGGCGTGCCGATCCGTGGCGAGTGGCGCACGTCGACCAAGCTGTCGTTCGTGGCCATCCTTCTGGCGGCGATCTTCGTCTACCACTGGAAGACCAGCGCGGGAATCCCGATCTACTCGTGGTTCCAGGAGAACGGCTGGTTCCCCTTCAACATCGGGTCGCCGTCCGATCCTTCCACGTTCCTCGGCACACTCACGCTCAGCGCCAAGAGCCCCGGTTTCTACTACACCTTCGCGTACTCGTCCGCGGTGCTCCTCTTCGGTATCGCGCGCATCCGCCGGAGGAAGACGCCGTACATCACGGTGCAGACCCTCACGCTGACGGCGATCCAGGTGATCCCGCTGTTCCTGTTGCCGTACCTGGTCCTGCCGTGGATGGGCCACAACGGCTTCTTCGATTCGGGACTCGCGAAGACCGTGGCCGACAACCTCTTCCCGGTGACCGAATGGGACGCCCACGGACGCGAGTACTGGCGCGCCTTCGGTCTGATCCTGGCCTGGCCGTTGATGATCTGGAACGTGTTCACCGACCAACCGCTCGTGTGGTGGCTGGTGATCGCCTTCGCCCAGACCTTCGTGATCATTCCGGCCATGATCTATTTCTGGGGCAAGGGCGCGTACTGCGGTTGGGTGTGCTCCTGCGGCGCGCTCGCCGAGACCGTGGGCGACACGCTGCGCGAGAAGATGCCCCACGGCCCGGTGTGGAACCGGGTGAACATGGTCGGCCAGGTCGTCCTGCTGGCCGCCTTCGTGCTCCTGTTCTTCCGGATCGTCGGCTGGGTATGGCCCGACACTGCCGTCGGCGAAGCCTTCCGGGGCGCGTACATGGCGGGTCTCACGGGTCGCGGCGGCGACTGGTCCGACCTGGGCTTCCCGATGAATTTCCTGAACTACGCCTGGATCGTCGATCTGACCATGGCCGGGATCATCGGCGTGGGTTTCTACATGCACTTCTCCGGACGCGTGTGGTGCCGCTTCGGGTGCCCGCTCGCCGCACTGATGCACGTGTACGCCCGCTTCAGCCGCTTCCGGATCCTGGCCGACAAGAAGAAGTGCATCAGCTGCAACGTGTGCACGAGCGTGTGCCACCAGGGGATCGACGTCATGAGCTTCGCGAACAAGGGCGAGCCCATGGCCGACGTCCAGTGCGTCCGCTGCAGTGCCTGCGTCCAGAGCTGCCCCACCGGAGTGCTCGAGTTCGGTCAGATCGATCGGAAGACCGGGCGCGTGATCGCCGTCGACGCGCTGGGGGCCTCGCCGGTGAAGATGCGCGAGGGCCACTGACCGGTCGGTCCCGTGTCCGGCGGTCCGGATCGGGGGTCCGGCTGGGGTCGGCTCTCGCCCTGCCAACTATTGACTGAATGATCAGTTATGATATTCTACGGGACGTCCCATCGAGGAGCGTCCCGTGACCGAGTCCCGCCAGAGCCGCCGAACCCGTGATCCCGAACGCAGCCGACGGGCGATCCTCGACGCCGCCCGCGACGAGTTCGTGGCACACGGCTTCACCGGGGGCCGCACGGGCCGGATCGCCGAGGCCGCCGGAGTCCCACAGGGTCTCCTGTACCACTACTTCGACAACAAGGAAGGCCTCTTCGACGCGGTCATGGAGGACACCCTGGCGCCGTACTTCAACGGGATGCTCGACATGCTGCAGTCGGCCGAGGTCCCCGACCTGGACCTGCTCGAGGACTCGGTCCGTCGCTATTTCCAGTTCCTGCACGACAACCCCCACGTGGCCCGCCTGCTGGCCTGGTGGTTCGCCGATCAGGCCTGGGAGGGCAAGCCCCTCACCCGGAAGCAGGGCGTGGCCGAAGCCGTGGAACTGCTCGGCGCGGCCCGGATCCGCGAGGGCCAGGACGCCGGCTTCGTCCGGCGGGACCTCGATCCCGCCCTGGTGATCAAGACCTTCATCGACATGTGCGTGATGTGGCACATGAGCAAGGGCCGACACATGCTCCACACGGCACCCGGCGAGGAGCAGGCCGACCTCGACGCCCGTTATCTCGACCACATGGTCGACGTCTTCCTGAACGGCGTCGTCGCACCGGAGCACCGCCCGCGCTGACGCGCGGGGCCGACGGACCCCGATACCCGAGGCAGGAATCCCGAAGTATTGACTGATTACTCAATCCAATCCTGGGGCGCGCCGCGCGCCGGTACGGCGGAGGCGCCCCGGGGCCACTCGGGCCCGCCATCGAGACCCGACCCCACGCCCCCGACCGGAGCGAAGGAGCCATGAGACCCTCGACCGCCCCACGCACCCGTCGCGTCCTGTCGCCCGCCGCGATCCTCGTCGCCCTCGTCGTGACCCTGGTGGCGGTGCCGCGCTTCGTCACCGGTCCCCCGGATCCGTCCGATGGCAGCGCCGCGGCCCGGCCGACTCCCTCACCCGAGGACGCCGTCCGTGTCCGGATCCACGAGGTGCGTGCGCACACCGGCCCGGCCTCCGTCCACCCCCTGCGGGCGAGTGGAACGCTCGAGGCCCGCCGTCACGCTGTCCTGGCCTTCGCCGTGTCGGGCGTGGTCGACGCGGTCCTGCGCGACGAAGGAGACGAGGTCACGCCGGGAACCGCCCTGGCCCGCCTCGACCCCATCCCCTTCGAGAGTGCCGTCGAACGCGCCGAGGCCCGGGTCGACCACCTCGAGAAGAGCCTCGCCCGCAGCCGCCGGCTGCTCGACCAACGAGCGCTGAGCGACGAGGAGTTCGACGCCCAGGATGCCGAGCTCACGGGCGCCCGCGCCGAACTGCGACTCGCGCGGTGGAATCTCGACCGCTCCGTCCTGCGCGCACCCTTCGCCGGACACGTCCTCGCCCGGCACGCCGAAGAAGGCGAGGTCGTCGGAAGCGGTGTTCCCGCCTTCGAGCTGATCGAACTGCGCTCCCTGGAGGTGGAAGCCGCGCTGCCGGCGAGCGATCTCTCCCTGGTCGACCTCGACGGACCGGTCACTCTCGTCGCCCGCGACGACCCCCGTCTGCGCGCCACCGGCTCGGTGGAACACGCTCCGCTGCAGAGTGACACACGCTCGGGGTCGGTGCCGTTGCGGTTGGTGGTCGACAACGAACATCGCCGTCTGCTTCCGGGCATGGTCGTCCAGGCCACCTTCAGTCCACGCCCGCCCACCGCCGGCGGCGAGGAGCTTCGCGTCCCGCTGAGCGCGTTGCGCATCGACGACCAGGGCCAGGCCGTGTGGCGCGTCGACGCCCGAGGGCGGGTCGAACGCGTGGATGTCGAGGTCGGTCCGGTGCGCGGCGACCGCGTGGTGATCACCGGTGGCCTGCGGGCCGGGGATCGCATCGTCGACGAGGCCCCCGATCGCCTGCGCGCCGGCGATGCCGTCGTCTCCGTGGAGCGCGGAGGTGAGCCCCGATGAGCAGCACCACCCTCGCCGTCCGCAACTACCGCTTCGTCGTCATCTTCACCCTGGCCGCGCTCACCCTCGGAGTACTCGGTTTCGTGAAGATGCCACGACAGGAAGACCCCACCCTTCCGGCTTTCGGTGGGACCGTTCGTGTCGTGTATCCGGTGGGAACCGCAGAAGAGGTCGAGGACCGGATCGTCGAACCGATCGAGGAGGCGCTGCACGCGCTCGAGGAGATCGACACGGTCGAGGCCACCGCGGCCGACGGCGTGGCCGTGATCACCGGCGAGTTCCGCGACGACGTCGACAAGGACGAGGCCTTCGACCTCTTCGCCCAGGCCGTGTCGGGCGTGCAGGACGACCTTCCCGACGGCGTGACCGAACTCCGCGTGATCGAACAGAAACCCAGCGCCGTCGTCGCGATCCAGGCGGCGATCCACGGCCCGGACGCCACCGACGCCGAGCTGCGCCACTGGGCCGAGGAACTCGAGGACCGCTGGAACACACTCGGCGATGCGGGTGAGATCCGGATCGAGGGAGCGCGGGAACAGCAGGTGCACGTGATGATCGATCCCGATCGGATGGCGGCGAGTGGGATCGCCCTGGGTCAGGTGAGCGACGCCATCGCCGCCGCGAACGGTGACCTTCCCGGCGGCAGCGTGATGAGCGGCGTGCGCCGCCTGAGCATCCGGCCGAACCCGCGCTTCGAGACCCTCGACGACATCCGCACCACGGTGCTCACGGCGGTCGACGGGCGCCCCGTGCTGCTCGGTTCCTTCGCGACGGTCCGATGGGGGAGCGAGGATCCGCAATATGTCGTCCGGCACCAGGGGGAGCCGGCCGTGGTCGTCACCGCCAAGCTCAAGGAGGGCCGCAACGTCCTCGACATGACGGCCGACGCGCGTCTCGAACTCGACCGTCTCCGCGCCGATCTTCCCGACCACCTGACGGCGTCGGTCGTGGTCGACCAGAGCGACGACGTGTCGGCGCGTCTGCGAACCTTCGGCTTCAGCCTGCTGCAGGGTGGGGCGATCATCGTCCTGTTCGTGGCGATCATCGTGGGTTGGCGGGCGGCCGTGGTGGCGATCACCGCGATGACCCTGGCCGTGGGCATCTCCTTCTGGCTGCTCGACGCCTTCGGCGTGTCGTTGCAACAGATGTCGATCGCGGGGCTCGTGGTCGTGCTCGGCCTACTGGTCGACAACGCCGTGGTCGTGTTCGAGTCGATCCTCCACGAACGTCAGAAGGGCACGCCGGCGAACGAAGCGGCGATCCGTGGAACCGATCGCGTGGCCAGCGCGGTGACCAGCGCCACCGCGACCACGGTGGCCGCCTTCGTGCCCATGCTGTTCATGGCCGGCTCGGTCGGGGACTTCACCCGCGACATCCCGACGGTGGTCTCGCTCGTCCTGATCGTCAGTCTGGGGGTGGCGCTGTTCGTCACGCCGCTGGTGGCGATCCGGCTGTTCGGATCGCCGCGCGCGGCTCGCCCGGCCGGCCTGCAGCCGATCCTCGACCACGTCGCCCGGCGCGGCGCCTACGCGCGGACTCTCGACTTCGTGCAGGCGCGACCTCGCGTGACCGTGCTCGCGCTGCTCCTCGCCGCCGCGGGTCTGATCGGGATCGGCACGACACTCGGCATGAACTTCTTCCCGCGCGCCGACGACAAACCCCTGTTCCTGGTGAGGGTGAAGGCGCCGCAGGGAACCAATCTGTGGACCACGCACGAGCGTGCGATCGAGGTCGAACGTTGGATCCTGGACCATCCGCTGACGAAGTCGGTGACGACGAACGTCGGCGAGGGCAATCCGATGGTCTACTACAACACACTGCGTGACATTCCGCGGACGAACTTCGCCGAACTCCTGGTCACCGTCCCGCGGGACGCGAGCATGGACATTCCCGATCTCGCGCGACGGATCCGCGACCGCTTCGCCGGCGATCCGCGCTTCCGGGTCGAGACGAAGCTGCTCGTGCAGGGGCCACCCGTGGGACTGCCCGTGTCGATCCGTATCGACGGCGACGACCTCGAGCGTCTCCGCGAACACGCCGACGCATTGGCGGACGCGCTGCGCGAGATCCCGGGCGCGATCAACGTCTCGCACGACCTCAGACCGGGTGCACCACGCCTGGAGCTGCACACCGATCCGGTGAAGATCCACAAACTGGGCCTGAACTCGGCACTGGTGGCTCGGGAGATCCGATTGGCCATGGCCGGCGGCAGGGCGACCACGCTGCGCGTGAACGGCGAGGACCACGACGTGGTCGTCCGCGTGGCGGCGGAGGGCGCCGAAGGCATCGACGACCTCGAGCGGGTGCGGGTCCCGCTGCCCGGCGGAACGCCGGTTCCCCTGGCACAACTCACCCGACCCTCGTTGTCGAGCACCTACGCCCGGATCATGCACACCGACCTCGAGCGTTCGGTGATCGTGGGCGCCGACACCGACGACCGTCTGGCGACGGAGATCGTCGCCGACCTGTTGCCCGCGGTCCGCGGCCTCGACCTCGCTCCGGGCGAGAGCTGGGAAGTGATCGGCGAGGACGAGGAACGCGACGTGGCGTTCCTGTCGATGCTGCAGAACGTGGTCGTGGCCATGGGTCTGATCTACGGGATCCTCGTCCTGCAGTTCGGTTCGTTCAAACTGCCACTGGTGATCTTCACGTCGATCCCCGTGGCGTTGGCCGGTTCGGTGGCGGGGCTGCTCGTGAGCGGCTGGCCGTTCGGCTTCACCGCCTTCATCGGGTTGCTGGCCCTGGTGGGGATCGTGGTGAACGACGCGATCGTTCTCGTCGACCGGGTGAACCAGTACCGCCGCGACGGCGAGACCCTGGACCGCGCGGTCCGTCACGCGGCCCAGTCCCGTCTGCAGCCGATCATCCTGACCACGCTGACCACGCAGGCGGGTCTGCTCCCACTCACACTCTTCGGAGGCAGCATGTGGGGACCCATGGGATGGGTGATCATCGGAGGGCTGAGCGCGGCCACGTTGGTCACCCTCGTGCTGGTGCCCGCTCTGTATCTGATCCTGGAGCGCGGCGGGGAACGCCGTGCGCGCCTTCCCGAAGGTGCGGTGGCCACGGCCACGGTCGTGGCCGTACTGCTGATCACCCTGCCCGCTCCGGCAGCCGCACTGGATCTCGGCACGGTCCTCGATCGGGTGGAAGCGGCGAATCCCACGCTGGACGCGGCGCTGGCCGACCTCGAACACGCCGCGGCCGATCACCGGAGCGCACGGTCGGGCCGTTGGCCCCGACTCGAACTGCGTTCGGATGCCGCGCGCACGAACGAACCCACCGAGACCTTCGGCCTCCAACTGCTCGACGTGTCCGGACCGGCGGACCTGCTCGCCTTCGACCCCGATGCCGCGGTCGACGTGTGGACCTCGAGTGCGCGGGTCGACTGGTTGCTGTGGGATTTCTCGCGCGAGGAACTGATCGACGCCGCGGCCAAGAGCGAACGCGCACGGGAGCAGAGCCATCGGGCGGTCGCACGGCGGCTGCGCCTGGCCGCCGTCGTGCGGTACTTCGAGATCGTCCAGTGGCGGCAACGACTGGACGTGATCGACGCCACCCTGGAACTCGTGGATCGTGAACTCACCGACGCCGAGTTGCGTCTGGAGGCAGGGCGCACGGTCGAGGCCGATGTCCTGGGTCTGCGCGCGCGACGGTCCCAGGTCCGCGCCGAACGCGCATCGATCGAGGCGGCACGACACGCAGCCCGCGCCCGACTGGGCGAACTCATGGACGTCGACCCCGTCTCGATGGGCGAACCCGACGCCGACACGACCGTCCCCACCGCCCCGTGGTCGTCGCTCGACGAGGTGCGCACCCGTGCGCGCGAACGGCGACCAGAGGTTCGCGCGGCGCGTCTGGCCGCGTCCGCCGGCGACGATCGCATCGGCGCCGCCCACCGCGAACGGCTGCCGCGACTCGTCGCGAGCGCGCGCGCCGTGACGGTCGTGCCGGAGTTCGACACCGATCGCGAGGACGCATCGATGCAGGCGGCGATCGGACTCCGTTGGAGTCCGTTCCAGGGAGGTCGGATCGGCGCCGAGGTCGATCGGGCGCGTGCCGACCGTCGCCGTGCCGAGGCCGAGCGCCGCGCGGCCGAACTGGAGGTCGAACGCGAGGCGATCGAAGCCTGGACCCAGCGGGACGCCGCGCACCGCCGCCTGGAGGCGGCCGGAATCCAACGCGACGCAGCCGAAGAAGCCTACCGGATCGTCTCACTGCGCTTCGCCGAAGGCCGTGACACCCTCGCGCGCCTGTTCGAGGCCGAACGCGCCCTGACCGACGCACGCACCCAGGGGGTCCGGGCTCGGGCGGCGGTCCAGATCGCCGAGGCGAGACTCCGCTGGGCCGCGGTGGCTCCCCTCGTCCCCTGAGCGACGGGGTGGCGCCCGCCAGCACCGCGCGGTACGATCAAGGGCGACACCGACCGAACCCCCTCGTTGCGGTCGTGGGCACGTCGGATCCGGCCCTTCGCCGTGCCCTCCTGTTTCCTGCCGGCCCGGTCCCGGCATGTTCCCCACGCTTCGCTTCGGAGACTTCGAAGTCGATCCCGTCCGCCGTGTCCTGACACGCGAGGGACAGGCGATCGATCTCCGCCCCAAGAGCTTCTCGCTCCTGTGGTTGTTGCTGAACAACCGCGAACGCGTCGTGCCGAAGGACGAGATCCTCGAATCCGTGTGGCCCGACGGATCCGGGACCGAGGCGAACCTCACCGTGAACGTCGCGGCCGTGCGCCGGGCGCTCGGCGAGAATCCGCGCGAGCATCGCTACCTGCTCACGGTTCCCACGGTCGGCTATCGCTTCGTCGGTGAGGTGCGGACGACCGCCGCCGAGAGCCGGGTCCCCCTCGATCACTGCCGGACCTTCGGGATCGCCGAACTGCGCGTGGTGACCGACGGAGCCGAGGACGAACTCCACGAACTCGCACGACGCGCCACCGAGTCGATCGCAGGGACGATCGCGGCACTCCCCGGCCGATCGGTCCGACGGGTCCTGGCGCCGACCGACCTGAAGCACGCCTTCGCGACCACACCGTCCCCTGCGACCGCGGGAGACATCGAGGCCATGATCCTCGGCTCGATCCAGGTCGTCGGCAGCGAACTGAGCGTGGAGATCGCCATCTTCACCGTGGCCGACGGACGGCGCGCCTGGTCGGGCCGGATCGTCCATGCGTGGCGCGATCGGGACTGCCTGCCGATCCGGCTGCAGCGACTCGTGTTGAACGCACTCCGGACGCCGACCGCTCCGGGAGGGTGGGCCGAGCGCGGCAACGAAACCGACGATCGCGCCGTGCAGGCGGCACTCCAGGGGGACCTGCTGCTCGAGGGCGGTGTCCCCGATCTCGACCGGGCCAGCGCCTGCTACCGTCGCGCGCTGCTGCTCGACGAACGATCGATCGCGGCCCACGTCGGTCTCGGGGAGTCGCTGCTGCTGCAGTGGGGTGCCCACCAGGTCACCGATGTCTCGGTGCCGGATCGTGTGCGCGAGCTGATCGAGCGGGCGATCGAGAGCGATCCCCTGGATGCCCGCGCTCGGGCCGTGGCCGGGCTGGTCCGCATGACCCTGGACCACGACTGGAGCGCCGCACGCGAGCAGCTCCTCGCCGCCGTGGACTTCGGGCCCCACCAGGCGATCACGCACGACCACTACGCCCTGTTCCTGGCCGCGCGACTCCAACCCGAGGCCGCCCTGCACGCCGCACAACGCGCGCAGGAGCTCGACCCCGACTCCCCGCGGATCCAGTGTCACGTGGCCCTGATCCACTACTTCGCGGGCGATCTCGACGCCGCTCTCGCCGTCCTCGACGACGCGCTCGCGCGCCACGCCAACCCCGCCTTCGCCCGGGAACTCCGCCCCTGGTGCCTGCTCGGTCTCGACCGACCGGTCGATGCCCTCGAGGCCCTTCGGGACGCGGGACCCAACCTCGGACCCAGCGCCACGCTCGGCGCGGTCCGCATCGCCGCTCTGTCGCGCGCCGGCGACCGGAGCCGCGCCGCCTCCGAGATCCCTCGACTCGAGGCCGGAACCCCGGACGCCCCGCCCCTGCCCGCTCTGGCCGGGGCCGTCATCCGCCTCTCGATGGACGATCCGACCGGCGCCCTGCTCGACCTCGAGCGGGCGGCCGAAGCCCGGGCGCCCCTGGTGGTCTTCGCCGAGGCCGACCCCTTCTGGCGTCGCCTCCACGGACACGCCGAATGGCCGTCGTTCGCCCGACGTGTGTTCGGTCGCCGCCGCGCGACCGGCGTCTGAGCTCATCCGTAGACACCGACCGGACGAACTCGACTGGCGAGTCAGCAGATTCGAACGTACGTTTGAAACGAACGTTTGAACTTTTGTCCGAGCCAGAGTCCGGGACGACCATGAGCGAGACCAGGACGCGCGAACGAATCCTCGACGTTGCCGAGAAGTTGTTCTCTGACAACGGATTCGAGAGCACTTCGCTCCGCATGATCACCGCGGCCGCCGACGTCAACCTGGCTGCGGTCCACTATCACTTCGGATCGAAGGCGGGGCTGCTGCACGCGACGGCGCGGCGGCGGATCGATCCGGTGAACGCCGAGCGGATCCGGCGGCTCGAAGCCGCCGTGGACGCCGCGGGCGGGGGAACGCCTCCGGTGGAGGCCATCGTCGACGCCTTCGTGCGACCGGCGATCGAGGCGTTCTCGGAGGTGGACCGCACCTGCCTGCTCGGAATGCTCCGCCTCGTCCACGGGCGCGACGTCGACAAGGCCTTCTTCGAGGACACCTTCGGCGAAGTCGTCCAGCGCTTCTCGATCATGCAGGACGCCGCTCCGCACCTCGGTCCCGACGAGCTGCAGTGGCGCTTCCACTTCATGGTCGGCGCCGTGCTGCAGGCCTTCCACCACCGCGTGCTCGAAGTGCACCCCGAGATCGCCGACTGGGACCCCTCGAGCGTGGCCGATGCCATCGTCGCGTTCGTGGCCGCCGGCTTCCGTGCGCCGGCGACCCACGGCGCGGCGTCCCCGCTACCCCAGGAGAACGCTCCGTGAGACGCCTCGCCGTGGCCATCGGGCTGTCGAGCCTCCTCGGATGCACCGCACCGCCCCCGCCGTCGTCCGAACCCCTCGACCTGACCCTGCCCGACACCTGGGCCGGCGACGCGGTCGCCGACTCGGCCGGGACCGACCCCTGGTGGAACGATCTCGCCGACGCCTCGCTCGACTCGGTCGTCCGGGAAGCGCTGCGCGCCAATCACGATCTGGACGCGGCCGCGGCCAACGTCGAGGCCGCGCGCGCGGCCGCCACCATCGCGGGTGCCGACCGCTGGCCGCAGGTGAGCGCGAACGGACGCGGCAGCCGGACCAAGCAGATCTTCGTGGGACTGCCGATCGGATCGGGCGTGTTGAGTTCGCTGACGAACAGCTTCGCCCTGTCGCTCGACGCGACCTGGGAGATCGATCTCTGGAACCGCCTGGGCGAGCGGGAACGCGCCGCCCTGGCCGACCTGCAGGCGAGCCAGGCGGACCTGGCGGGCGCGCGTTTGAGCCTGGCCGGACGGGTGGTGCGCACGTGGGTCTCGCTCACCGAGCTCGGCCGCCAGCGCAGCCTGGCCGCGCGCACGCTCGAGGCGTTCCGCCAGACCCTCGAGATCGCGCAGGACCGATACGACCGCGGATTGATCAGCCCCGTCGACGTCCACCTCACCCGCACGAATGCCGAGAACGCCGCGGCCCTGCTCGCACTGCGCGAGAACCAGCTGCAGCAGACCAGCCGCCAACTCGAGGTCCTGCTCGGCCGCTATCCCGAGGGCGCGCTCCGCGGCGCGGACACCTTCCCCACGACCGTCGGAGACGTGCCGGCCGGCCTCCCGGCCGACCTGGTGCTGCGTCGACCCGATCTGGTGGCCGCCGAACGCCGGCTCGTCGCCAGCCGGGCCCGCACCGGAGAAGCCCGCCGCAACCTCCTTCCGAGGATCAGCCTCACCGGGAGTACCGGCACCACCAGCAACCAGCTCGAAGACCTGCTCGACGGCGATTTCGGCGTGTGGTCCATCGCCGGGTCGCTGCTCCAGCCGGTGTTCCAGGGCGGGCGACTGCGCGCGCAGGTCGCCGCGAACGTGGCCACCGAGGACGCCGCGCTGGCCGTCTGGGCGCAGTCAGTGCTGAACGCCCTGGCCGAGGTCGAGACCGCGCTGGCCGCGGACGATCTCCTGACCGAGCGCGAGCGCCACCTCGCCGCGGCCGTCGCCGCCGCGACCCGCGCGTGGACCCTGGCCGAGGACCGCTACCGCCAGGGCATCGGTGACCTGCTCAGCGTGCTCGAAGCCCAGCGCCGCGCGCTGACGGCGGAGAGCGAACTGATCGCCGTCCGTAGTGCCCGCCTCCTCGCGCGCGTGGACCTCCATCTGGCCCTCGGCGGTGGATTCGATCCCCGCCGTGGCCCCATGGCCGACTTCCTCGACGTGGCCACGGCCGACACCGATTCCGACAGCGAGTGAGACCGAAGATGAACCCGACCGTCCGCAAGATCGTCCTGCCCGTCGCCGCCCTGCTGATCGGCGCCTTCGGCGCCGCGGTCATCGTGAAGGCCCGGCCCGAGGCGAAGCGCGTGCGCCCGCCAGAGATCGTTCCCGTGGTCGAGGTGATGCGGGTCGAGCGCGGTCCGCACGTGCACGCGGTCGCGGGTCAGGGCACCGTCGAGCCCCGAACCGCGAGTGCGTTGGTCGCCGAGGTTCCCGGTCGCGTGGTGAGCGTGAGCGAGGACTTCGTCGAAGGCGGCTTCTTCGACCGGGGCGACGTGCTCGTCCGCCTCGACGACCGCGACACCCGGGCAGCCGTGGCCCAGGCCGAGGCCCAGACGGCCCAGACACGTGTCGCCCTCGAGCGCGAGAAGGAAGAAGCCCGCGTCGCGCGCGAGGAATGGGAACGCTTCGACCGTGAGGGAGAGCCGGGACCGCTGGTGTTGCGCGCGCCGCAGTTGGCCCAGGCGCGGGCGGCGCTGAACGCGGCCGAAGCCCAGGTCGAACGGGCCCGCCGGGACCTCGAGCGCACCCGACTGCGCGCCCCCTACGCCGGCCGTCTGCGCGAGAAACTCGTCGACGTGGGCGACTACCTGCAGCCCGGCGCTCGGGCGGCGGCGATCTACGCCGTGGACTACGCCGAGGTGCGCGTCCCGCTCTTCGACCAGGACCTCGCATTCCTCGATCTCCCCCTGGGCGTGCGCGGCGAGGACAACGACGACATGCGAGGACCGCGCGCCGTCGTCCGCGGCACCTTCGCCGGCCGGGAACACGAATGGCTCGGTCGGGTGCACCGCACCGAGGGCGAGATCGACCCACGGAGCCGCATGGTCCACGTCGTCGTACGCGTGGCGGATCCCTACGGGGCCGCGGCCGGTCAGGCCGGCGTTCCCCTCGCGGTGGGCATGTACGTCGACGTCGAGATCCAGGGAACCCGTGTCGACGACGTGGCCGTGATCCCGCGGAGCGCACTCCTGTCCGGCGACCGCGTCGGCGTCGTCCGGGACGGACGCCTCGAACTGCGCGACGCCGAGGTCGTCCGGTCCACGCGCACGTCGGTGGTGCTCTCCGACGGCGTCGACGACGGTGACCAGGTCCTGCTCACGCGGCTCGACGTGCTGGTCGACGGAATGAGCGTGCGCGTGGCCGCCACGCGGGAGGCCGCCCGATGACGCAGCGCGACGACGGCTACCGCGGCCAGGGCATCGTCCACTGGTTCACCGACAACAGCGTCGCGTCGAACGTGCTCATGGTTCTGATCGTCGCCGCCGGCCTGGTGACGCTCACGTCGATGCGGCAGGAGGTCTTCCCGGAGTTCAGTACCGACACGATCAGCGTGTCGGTCCCGTATCCGGGCGCGACCCCCTCGGAGGTCGAGGAATCCATCGCGACCAAGATCGAGGAAGCGGTGCAGGGCGTCGACGGGATCGACCGTCTGACCTCGTCGAGCAACGAGGGCGCGGGGACCGTGGTGATCGAGGTCGAGGACGGCGCCGACGTGCGCACCGTGCTCGACGACGTGAAGTCGCGCGTCGACGCAATCGACACCTTCCCGGAGGACGCAGAGAAGCCGGTGATCCAGGAGGTGCTGATCCGCCGGCAGGTGCTGAACGTGGCCATCGCTGCCGACGCCGACGAGCGCAGCCTGCGCGAACTCGGAGATCGCGTGCGGGACGAGATCACCCAGCTGCCGAACGTGTCGCAGGCCGACCTGGTGAACGTGCGGCCCTACGAGATCAGCATCGAGGTCAGCGAACGCGACCTGCGCCGCCACGGCCTGACCTTCGACCAGGTCGCGAACGCGGTGCGCCGCAGCTCGCTCGACCTGCCGGGCGGTTCGATCAAGACCGAAGGCGGCGAGGTCCTGCTGCGCGGCATCGGCCAGGCCTACCGCGGCGACGACTTCGAGACGATCGTCCTGATCACCCGGCCCGACGGCACCCGCGTGCTGCTCGGCGACGTGGCCACGGTGGTCGACGGCTTCGCCGACACCGACCAGGCGGCCTACTTCGACGGCCGACCCAGCTCCATGGTCAAGGTCTTCCGCGTGGGCGAGGAGGACGCGATCCGCATCGCCGACCAGGTGAAGGCCTACGTGGCCCAGGCCGATCGGTGGCTGCCCGAGGGCGTGCGGCTGGTGATCTGGGACGACAGCTCCGAGATCCTGAAGCAGCGCCGCGACCTGCTGCTGCGCAACGGCTTCTCGGGGTTGGCCCTGGTGATCCTCGTGCTCACGCTGTTCCTGCGGCTGCGACTGGCACTCTGGGTCAGCCTGGGCATCCCGATCAGTTTCCTCGGTGCGATCGCGCTCATGCCGGTCTTCGGCGTGACCATCAACATGATCTCGCTGTTCGCGTTCATCGTGGTGCTGGGCATCGTGGTCGACGACGCGATCGTGGTGGGCGAGAACATCTTCACGCACTACCGCCGCCACGGGAACGGCTTCCGCGCCGCGGTCGAGGGCACGCAGGAAGTCGCCATGCCGGTGACCTTCGGCGTGCTGACCACGGTGGTGGCCTTCATCCCGATGTTCTTCATCCCGGGGCTGACGGGGAAGATCTTCGCGGTGATCCCGGCCGTGGTGATCCCGGTCTTGCTGTTCTCGCTGGTCGAGAGCAAGACGGTGCTGCCCGCCCACCTCAAGCACCTGAAGGGCGAAGGCGGTGAGTGGGGCTGGGGCATGAGGATCGCGGCCATGGTCGTGGCCGCGCTGATCCTGCTGCTCTTCTACCGCGTGGTCGATCGCGTCGCGGGCATTCCGCTGCCCACGGTGATCTACGTCGGCATCCCGGCCGCGATCGCCGCGGTGATCATCTCGCGATACCAGAAGGACATCGGCCGGGCGCTCGAGCGCTTCGTGCAGACGCGCTACCGGCCGGTGCTCGACCTGGCCGCGCGCTATCGCTACTTCACCATTGCCGGCGGCGTGGCCACCCTCGCGATCACGGTGGCCCTGGTGGCCGGCGGCCACATCAAGGTGCGCCTGTTCCCGAACGTCGAATCGGACTCGATCGTCGCCCGGGTCGACATGCCGCTGGGCACCCCGGTCGAGACGACGCGTGAGGCCGTGGCGCGCATCGAGCGCGCCGCCTCCGCGGTCCGGGCCGACCTCGAGGCCGAGCTGGGCGACGAGGGTGCGGGCATCTTCCGCCACCGCCTGACCTCGATCGGCTACCAGCCGAGCCTGGCCGAGGGCGGTGGACCCATGGGTCCGGCCGACGGCAACTTCAGCGGCGGCCACCTCGGGGAGGTCGCGATCGAACTGACGGGCAGCGAGGACCGCACGATCAGCTCCACGGAGATCTCCCGGCGCTGGAAGCAGGAGGTCGGGGAGATCCCCGGCGCGGTCGGGCTCTCGTTCGTGGCCGATCTCTTCGACGCCGGGGCGCCGATCGACATCCAGTTGGCCTCGACCGACATCGACGAACTCGAGTCCACGGCCGACGCGATCAAGGCCGAGCTCACGAACTTCGCCGGCGTGAGCGAGATCACCGACTCCTACGACACGGGCAAGCGCGAGCTACGGGTGCGGATCCGGCCCGAGGGAGAGATCCTCGGCCTGACCCAGCTCGACGTGGCCCGTCAGGTGCGCCAGGCCTTCTTCGGCGAAGAAGCCCAACGGATCCAGCGCGGCCGCGACGAGGTGAAGGTCATGGTCCGCTACCCCGAGGACGACCGCCGCAGCCTCGGAGACTTCGAGAGCATGCGCGTGCGCACCCCCGACGGCACCGAGGTCCCCTTGCTCCGCGTGGCCGATGTGGAGAGGGGCCGCGGCTTCTCGACGATCCGACGGGTCGACCGTCAGCGCGTGATCAACGTGACCGCCGACGTCGACGACGAGGTGGCCAACGCCAACGAGATCCTCGCCGCGGTCGAAGCGAACGCACTCCCTCCGATCCTGCGCGACCACCCGCGCGTGAGCTGGTCGTTCGAGGGAGAACAGAAGGAACAACGCGACAGCAACCAGGGCCTGATACGCGGCTTCCTGCTGGCCCTGCTCGTGATCTACGCGATGATGGCCATTCCCTTCCGCAGCTACGTGCATCCGGCGGTCGTGATGAGCGCCGTACCCTTCGGCGTGGTCGGGGCGATCTGGGGCCACATGCTCATGGGCGAACCTCTCAGCCGCCTGTCGTTCATCGGCATGATCGCGTTGCTCGGCGTGGTGGTGAACGACAGCCTGGTCATGGTCGACTACATCAACCGCCGTCGGCGCGAGGGCGCCGACATGCACGAGGCCGTGCTCATGGCGGGGCCGGCCCGCTTCCGCGCGATCCTGCTGACCTCGATGACCACCTTCATGGGCCTGCTGCCGATGCTGCTCGAGCAGAGCCTGCAGGCGCAGTTCCTGATCCCGCTGGCGATCAGCCTTGGCTTCGGGGTGGTCTTCGCCACCGTGGTCACGCTGTTCATCGTGCCGTGCAGCTATCTCGTCCTGGAGGATGTCCTGGCCATCTTCGCGAGGGGGGTCTCCCGGCTCCGCGGCCGCGACGCGACGCCCGCACCGATACCCGCTCCCGAGCCGGCCCGGAGCGCGGGTGCCCGGGCCGTCGGCAACGCATCCTCCGAGGGGGGTCCCGGCGAACATCACCGGTGAGCGGGATCGGTCACGCCCCCGCCCGCCGAACCGTAGGCCATGGTTCGACGACACCATCCCCGGGAGGACCCCCATGCGCCTCTGGATCACCGTGCTCGCCCTGACCACCGCCACGGCCGGCGCGGCCGCGGAGATCGCCGGCAGCGGCGCAACGACCGCGCAGACGGCACGCTACGCCGACGAACGCTGGGCGGCGCTGGAGGACGTCGACGAATTGCTCACCGTGGGCAAGTACGAAGCGGCCGTCGAGCGCCTCGAAGAGCTGGTCGCCGAGGATCCGGACGACATCGAGGCGGCCTGGCGTCTGGGCAAGGCCTACGTCGACATCGGCGAAGTCGAGGCCGAGGTCGGCAGCGAGGACGAGACCCGCGATTACTACCGCCGCGGCGTCGATCAGCTGCGCGCCGCGCGCGCGCTCGACCCCGAGCACCCCGACGTGAACTTCAATCTGGCCATCGCCATCGGGCGGCACTCGCTCATGGGCGGCAACGGGGACAAGGTCCGCGGCTCGCGCGAAGTCAAGGAACTGGCCCTGAAGACGATCGAGATCGACCCGGACCACGACGGTGCCTATCATCTGCTCGGCCGCTGGCACCGCGAGGTCGCGTCGCTCGGTTTCTTCACCAAGGCGCTGGTCCGGGTGGTGTACGGTGGTTTCCCCGATGCCAGCTACGAACAGGCCCTGGAACACTTCCGTCGAGCCTACGCGATCGAACCGCGCATGGCCCACCGGCTGGAGATCGGGATCGTCCTCGACGAAATGGGTCGCGAGGACGAAGCGCGCGCGGTGTTCGAAGAGGTCCTCGAGATGGAGAGCGACCACGTCGACGCCTGGCTGATGCGTGCCGAGGCCCAGCGCCGCCTGTCGAGCTGAAGGCGGCCGAAACCCTCCCGAGGTCCCCCTGTGCAGAACCTGGCCGTGTTCATCGACTACGAGAATCTGGCCCTGGCCCAACCCCAGGGCCGGAGCAAGTTCGAGATCCGACGCATCCTCGACCGTCTGGTCGAGAAGGGAAAGGTGGTCTCGAAGGTCGCCTACTGCGACTGGAGCCGATTCCGCAAACAGACCAGCACTCTCCACGAGTCGGGAGTGGCGCTGGTCGAGATCCCGCACCGCGCGATGACGGGGAAGAACTCCGCCGACATCCGCCTGGTGGTCGACGCCATGGAGATGTGCCACACCAAGGATCACGTCGACACCTTCGTGATCGTGTCCGGCGACAGCGACTTCTCGCCGCTGGTGAGCCAGCTCAAGGCGAACGGGAAGACGGTGATCGGAGTGGGCATGCGCGAGTCGACCAGCGAGCTGCTCGCCGAGAACTGTGACGAGTTCCTGTTCTACGAGGACCTCGTCGAGACACCGAAGACGACGGCGCGGGCCGGAATCCCCGACGACAAGAAGGACGCCTGGGCGCTCTTGTTCGAGACCGTCCGCGCGCTCCAGAGGGAGGGTCACGATCGCCCCCAGGCCTCGCTGGTGAAGGACACCATGCGCCGCAAGCGCCCCTCGTTCAGCGAGACGGCGCTGGGGTACGACGCCTTCTCCGACCTGCTCGAAGACGTGCGCGACGCCGGATTCCTGGAACTCGAGGAGGACCCACGGAGTGGAACCTGGGTGGTGACCCGGATCAAACGCCGGCGCAACCGCCGGTCGAGGTCCTGACCCGCCCCGTAGCACCGCCCCGAAGAGTTCACCCCCCGGACGCGAGTTGCGATGTCGAAGCGAATCCCGACCCTGTTCCTGGTGCTTTCGGTCGTCACCGCGATCGGCTGCACCCGGGCAGAGGCCACCGAGTCCGACGAGACCCCGACCGACACGCCCCGATGGGAGGCCGCCGCCATGAGCGACTACCAGAAGCCGAGCGACGAGGAACTCCGTGAGACGCTGGACGACCTGCAGTACCGGGTCACGCAGGAGAGCGGGACCGAGGTCGCCTTCACCGGTGAGTACTGGAACACCAAGGACCACGGAATCTACGTCGACGTGGTGAGTGGCGAACCCCTGTTCAGCTCGCTCGACAAGTACGAATCGGGCAGCGGCTGGCCGAGCTTCGTGCGGCCGCTCGACGCGGATCACGTGGTCGAACACGACGACCACGCCTTCGGCATGATGCGGACCGAGGTCCGCAGCCGTCACGCGGATTCACACCTGGGCCACGTGTTCGGGGACGGCCCCGAGCCCACCGGCCAGCGCTACTGCATCAATTCGGCGGCCCTGCGCTTCGTCCCCGTCGGGTCGATGGAGAAGCAGGGCTACGGCGACTACCTGAAGCCCTTCGTCGACGCCGGTGTGTTTCCCGCCGGTGCCCCGAACGTGGCCGACACCGAGGCCCTGACCCAGGACGTCGCACTGCTGGCCGGCGGCTGTTTCTGGGGCGTCGAGCACCTGCTCCGTGAGCTCGACGGTGTGATCGAGACGCGGGTCGGGTACACCGGCGGTACGAAGAAGAACCCCTCCTACCGCGACGTGGTCACCGGTGCGACCGGGCACGCCGAGGCGGTCCGGATCGTCTTCGATCCCTCGAAGATCGGATACGAGGAGATCCTGGAGTACTTCTTCCGCCTGCACGACCCCACCACCCTGAACCAGCAGGGCAACGACCGGGGCACCCAGTACCGGTCGGCGATCTTCGTCCGCGACGACGAACAGCGCCGCATCGCCGAGCGCGTGCGCGACGAGGTCGACGCGTCGGGTGCCTGGAAGAACCCCGTCGTGACCACGATCGAGGACGCGGGCGCCTGGTACGACGCGGAGGACTACCATCAGGACTACCTGGTGAAGAATCCGGGCGGGTACAACTGCCACTACCTGCGGCCCCCCATCGAGTCGACGGCCGGCAGCGAGTAGTCCGGGAGCTCCGATCGAGTCCTCTCGAGAGCCGGATCCCGGGGCGGGGTCCGGCTCCCGGCGTGTCCGGGGACCGCCCGGCGGGCCGATTCGGGGTTGCATCGGGGCTCGTTCCGGGGTTGATTTGGCAGGTTGTCTCGACACCGAATCCGCGAACTGCGCCCGCCCGTTCCCCACGAACGCGTCGCGGGCGTCCGGACCCGCCGGAGGTGCGCCGTGTCCCGCCTGATCGCCCCCGTCCTCGTCCTCGCCGCGCTCGTCGCGCTGGCGCCCCCCGCGGCGGCCTACCCCGACGGCGAGCGGGTCACCTTCACACCGAGCATCGGCTACATGCTGCTGTCGGAGCGCTCGAACGTGGATCCGGGTGTCTTCCTGGGCGGGAGCGTGGGCTTCATGTTCAACCGGAACTGGGGGATCGAGGGCACCCTCGGCTACGTGCCCGGGACTTCGCTGCGCGAGTTCTCACCCGAACCCGATCTGCCCGAGGGCAAGGATGTCGACGTCCGCTACCTGAGCGTCGACCTGCGATACCAGGTCTGGCACGACCGCAACGTGACACCCTACGCCATGGCCGGCTGGCAGGAGCTGCGCTTCGAACCCGACGACGTCCGCGGCCTGCAGGAGGAATACGAGGGCTTCCAGGCCGGCCTGGGCGCCATGCTCGAGCTCAGCGACGGCGACTACCATCGGGTGCAGGCCCGGCTGGAGGGGCGCTACCTGTACAACGATTTCGACGAACCCTTCGTCGACTCGTCGCAGACCGGCCACAGCTTCCTGGTGACCGGCTCGGTCCAGGTCGAGATCGGTGACAACTGGCACCGCGACACCGACGGTGACGGAATCATCGACCGCTTCGACAACTGTCCCGACACCGGCGAGCGCGTGGTCGTCGACGCGCAGGGCTGTCCGATCGACAGCGATCAGGACGGCGTGTTCGACGGGATCGACATCGCTCCCGACACGCCCCTCGGCGCCGAGGTCGACTCGCTCGGCACGCCGATCGACAGCGACGAGGACGGCGTCTACGACGGCATCGACCAGTGCGTGACCCCGCCGGGCGCGGTCGTCGACGAGCGCGGCTGCGGCATCGACTCCGACGGCGACACCGTCTTCGACGGCATCGACCAGTGCCCCGGCACCCCCTCGGGCGTGCCCGTCGATCGCGACACCGGCTGCCCGCGCGTCACCTCGGACGACGAGCGGGAGTTCTACGAGACCGGCCTGTACGTGCTGAGCGAGATCGAGTTCGAGAGCGGCAGTGCCGAGATGCAGGCCGGAGGAACCGCCCTGCTCCGCCCGGTCGCCCAGTGGATGCGCAAGTGGCCGAACCTGAAGATCGAGGTCGGCGGCCACACCGACGACCGTGGTTCGCTCGAGGTGAACCAGCAGCTGTCGCAGGAACGCGCGCAGACGGTGGTCGACTACATGGTCGACAACTTCGACTGGATCTCGAGCGAGCAGATGGTGGCCGTGGGCTACGGCGAGGAGAAGCCGATCGCCGACAACGCCACCGAAGAAGGCCGCACGCAGAACCGCCGGGTCGAGTTCCAGATCCTCGAGGGCCGACCGGAGCTGCCGGAAGAATAGCCCGGAGACCGATCCGGGTGCTCGAGAAGGCCGCCCCGCCGAAGTGGGGCGGCCTTCGTCCATCCGGATCAGTGCTCGTGGCCGCCGTGCCCGTCGTCGGATCCATCGGCCCCGTCGCCGCCGATCTCTTCGCGAAGACGGTCCCGCGTCGACGTGGCCCACGTCACCAGCCGCTCCCGCTCCGCTTCGGTCATCTGCGCCTCGGGATGCAACGGCAGGTACACCGGCAGTGGCATCTCTCCCGACTCGACCACCTCGGCGATCTCGTCGAGGCAGTCCTGCGCCTCGTAGGCCGTCATCTCGCCCCAGCGGTCGAAGTCCACGTACTCGCGGCCGTGGGTGGCGTGGTGGGCGACGAGCCACGAGGCCGGGGCCACGTTGCTGTACCACGGCCACTCGGTGCCGTGCGTGTGGCAGTCGCCGCAGGAACGCTCGATCAACGAGAGGACGTCGTCGGGGACCTGCAGATTCGCCCGGAGCGTCTGCGAGGGGTCGACGGGTGGATTCGGACGATCGGGGCGGTAGAACTGGGCTCCGACGAACACGACGGCCAGACCGATCAGGGTCCGCTTCAGGACGGGCTTCATACCGACTCCGGACTGGAACAGGGGTGTTCCCGGGCCGAACCTCGGACCGGTCCGGAAACGATTACACCCCCGACAGGTGCGCCGCCACTCGGCGCCGATGCCCGTGATCACGATGTTCGTAGACGAAGACACCCTGCCAGGTCCCGAGCGCGGGTCGGCCGTCGAGCACGGGGATCGACAGCGAGATCGGTGTCAACGCCGTCCGCACGTGGGCGGGCATGTCGTCGGGACCTTCGGCCGTGTGGCGGAACAGTGGGTCGCCCGGTGGAACGGCCCGGCGCATCCACCGCTCCAGGTCGCGCAGGACCTCGGGGTCGGCATTCTCCATGATCAGGAGCGACGCCGAGGTGTGCCGGCCGTGGAGGGTCAACAGGCCTTCGTCGATTCCGCACGAATGCACCCAGTCGACCACGTCGTGGGTGAACTCGTGGGCACCGGGACCGCTGGTCCGGACGGTGAACTCGTGAGTGTACTGCTTCATGACCCCGATCCCTCCCGGCGCCGCACCCAGCGCTCGAAGACCCAGCCCTGATCGTCGACCGGGCTCGCGTGGACACGCTCCATGGTGTGGCGCAGCGTCGTGTCGTCGGGCAGGTCGCCCGCGATCAGATCCTCGTCGAGTCGATCACCCGTCCACCGCGACAGCAGCAACTCGTCGACAGCCCCCTCGGGCTCGTACAGAGGCGACGCCGTGCTCGGGCCGGCCTCGATCGAAATGCTCGCGCACTCCCGTTCGCGGCGGAGCCAGTCCAGAGCGCGCTCCAACGAGGGAGTTTCGTCGCCGCACACCGTGATCCAGCGGAAGGACGTCAACCGCTTCCGCACGAAGTCCACCCGGTCGTCGGGAACGTAGAGGACCACGCGTGCCGGGCCCTTCAGCGCGGGATGGTCGAAGTCCAGCGCACCGTGCGTGAGGATCAACACGATGGGCGGGCCGAGTTCGTGGACGTCCACCCGCCAGCGCATGAGCGCGCCGGCGCCCGGGCCCCGCAGGTCGAAGCGCAGCGTGGGCTCGGCGCGCAGGATCGCGCCGGTGGTGACGATCGCGTCGGCACGGGCGCGGCCCAGGCCGAGCACGAAGCGATCGGTGTCGCTGCGTGGACCGCGCGGATCGATGCGCAGCACGTGGCGGTGGCGGTCGTCGGGAGACCACACCGCCGCCACGTGGCTCAGAGCGGGACGTTCGCGGAGCGGGGCGCCGAACAGCGCCAGCGCCGCCCGCTCCACGTCGTCGCCGCGGACCAGCAGGTCGGGGTCGAAGCGCACGCCTAGCGGGCCTCTCCCGGCTTGGTCCAGCGATCGATCCACCCGATGACTTCCTCGTGCCACATGAGGGAGTTCTCCGGCTGCAGAACCCAGTGGTTCTCGTCGGGGAAGTACAGCAGGCGGCTCGGGATGCCCCGCCGCTGCAGTGCGGTGAAGGTCTGCAGCCCCTCGCCGATCGGTACGCGGTAGTCGAGCTCCCCGTGGACCACCAGCATGGGCGTCTGCCACTTCTCGACGTGGTTCGACGGGCTCCAGCGCTCGTAGGCGCGACTGTTCCAGGGCTGGCCGCCGAACTCGCGCTCGGGGAACCACAGTTCCTCGGTCGAGTAGTACATCGACTCCAGGTCGAACAGACCGTCGTGGTTCACCAGGCAGGTGAACCGCTCGGGCCAGTTGCCGGCGATCCAGTTGATCATGTAGCCGCCGTAGCTCGCGCCCAGCGCGGCGACGCGTTCGTCGTCCATCCACGGGTAGCGCTCCAGCGCGGCGGCCAGGCCCTTCTGCAGGTCCTCGAGCGGCCAGCCGCCCCAGTTGTCCTGGATGCTGTCGGTGAAGTCCTGCCCGTAGCCGGTCGAGCCGTGGAAGTCGACCATCACCGAAGCGTAGCCCGCCCCCGCGTAGGTCTGCGGGTTCCAGCGGTAGTGGAAGCCCTGCCCGAAGCTGCCCTGCGGTCCGCCGTGGATGAGGAAGGCCACCGGGTAGGTGCGGTCGGGATCGAAGTTCGCCGGCTCGACGATCCACGCGTAGACCTCGTCGCCGTTGGCCCCGGTGAAGGTGAACTGTTCGGGCTCGCCCATGGCGACCTTCGCGAGGCGCTCGGTGTTGAAGTCCGTGAGCTGCTTCCGGTCGCCGCCGTCCTCGTCGATCGAGAAGATCTGCACGGGGCTGCGGAAGTTGTCCTCGGCGAAGTAGATGCGCCCGTCGCGGTGCTCCTCGCTCTTCACCGAGCCGCCGTCGACCAGGATCTCGGACTCGCCGGTGCGGGCGTCGATGCGGAACAGCGCCCGGCGCCCGAGGTGGTTCGCGTGCGACAGGAACGCACGGCCCTCCTCGGTCCAGCCCAGCGAGTAGGCCGATCGGTCCCAGTCCTCGCTCACCCAGTGGCGCGGACCGACCTTCGGCTGGTTGCCCGTCGACTCCCAGTTCCTGGTGACGATGCGGTAGCGGTCGGCCTCGTAGTTCGGAACGCGCATCGACAGGAAGGCCAGCGCCGATCCGTCGGGCGAGAAGACCGGCGTGGTGTCCCAGGCCTCGTTGTCGGTGGTCAGGTTCTGCGGACGCGGGTCGAGGATCAGCGAGTGGTACAGGTCGAAGTTCGTACTCCAGGGCTCCTGGGCGCCGGCGTTGCGCGCCGTGAACACGATCCCGGTGCCGTCGGGCGTGAAGGTGTACTCACTCGCACCGCCGAAGGGCTTGCTCGGTGAGTCGGCGTCCATGTCCGGCATGACGTCGATCGGCTCGTCGATCGTGCCGTCGTCGAGCACGCGGGCCACGAACAGATGTCGGCGGCGGCCGTCCTTCCAGGTGTCCCAGTGGCGAACGAAGAGCTGGTCGTAGACCATGCCGCTGCGGTCGTCGTCCTCCCGCTCCTCGAGGCGCTCGGTCGTGCACTCGAGGTCGGGGCAGTCGACGAAGACCTCCATGGAGAAGGCCACCTGGCGTCCGTCGGGCGAGAGCTTCAGGTCGCCCACGCCGAGCGGCAGGTCGCTCACCGGCTGGGCCTCGCCCCCGTCGATGCGGATCCGCCAGATCTGGCTGCTGCCGGAGCGGCTCGACAGGAAGTAGATCCACTGCGAGTCGGGCGCCCACACGGGATTCCAGTCACCGGCGGGGTCGGCGGTGAGCCGGCGCAGGTCCTCGCCGTCGTTCTCCATGAGGTACAGATCGGTACGGCCACGGTTGGCCTCGCGATCGGTGTGGCGCACCACGAAGGCCACGTGCTCGCCGTCCGGGGACACGGTCGTCGACGAGATCCGGTCCATCATCACCAGATGCTCGGCGGAGAAGGGCTCGACACCGGACTCCTGCGCCCGGACGGGCAGCACGGCGGCGGCGAGCAGGACGATCGACAGGCAGAGGTTCTTCATCGGCATCACCACGATCGGAGGGCTCGGGGAACGGGCGCGGACCGGGGAGTATAGGCCGCGATCGGCGCCGGGAAAAGCTACGGGAATTCAGCGCTCGGAGCGCTCGAGATCGCGCACCAGGACCTTCTGCGCGGCGTCGACCAGCATGGCCACGCTCCGGGCCTCCACTTCCTGACCGCTCTCCCGCGCCACCAGGCATCCCTCGCGGTCGAACACGAACACGGTCACGTGTTCCTCGCGGGGCTCGAAGTGCTCCTCGAACACGCCGTCCCAGTCGAGCACGGCCCAGCGCTCGGGCTCCTCGGGGAACGAACCCCGGATGCGGCCCTTCACGAAGAAGGGCGCGCCCTTGGTGTGGGCCCAGCCGCGGATCTGCACCAGATCGCCCTCCACCTGACCGCGCAGGGCGGCCGTGAGCATGTCCCGCCAGTCGTCGGACCACTCGCGGGCGTCGCGGTCGGCCCAGATCAGCACGCTGACCGTGCCCAGCACGTCGTCCTGCGTGCGCTCGTCCTCGAACTGGTCCTCGAGTTCGAATTCGGGCAGACGTTCCTCGCAGGGCAACTCGACGGCACCCGCCCCGGCGGCGATCGGGGCGAGGAGCAGCGGCAGGATCAGTCGGAGCATCTCGGTTTCCTTCCTCGGCATCGGTGAACGTGTCCCGACGTCACGATTCGTTCACGAGCAATGGTGTCCCATCGATGGTGGCCCGCCGTACGCCACGGTGACGCGATGATCGAACCCCGAATCCGAGAGAGAGCGAAACCCCATGAGCCGATTCGACGTCCCGACCCGCGAGCAGGTTCCCGCCGAGAGCCAGCAGATCTTCGACCAGATCGAGCAGAAGTTCGGCACCCTTCCGAATCTCTACGCCGTGCTCGGGCTGTCCCCCGTGGCCCTCCAGGGCCTGCTCCAGTTCCAGCCGGCGCTGGAGGAATCGAGCCTGGAGCCGCGCGAGGTGCAGGCGCTGCACCTGGCCACCTCGCAGGAGAACGGCTGCGACTACTGCCTGGCCGCCCACACCATGCTCGGCACGATGGCCGGTCTCGACCAGGCCACCACCGTGGCGATCCGCCGCGGCGAGGTCGAGGACCCGCGTCTGCGTGCCGCGTCGGATCTCGCACGCGATCTCGTGCGCAACCGGGGCAAGGTGAGCGACGACGTCGCCGACGCCTTCTTCGACGCCGGATTCGACAAGCGCCAGTTCGTCGACGCGGTGGCCCTGGTCGGTGCGAAGACGATCAGCAACTACATGCACAACGCCGTGGACTTCCCGGTGGACTTCCCCGAAGCGCCGGCTCTCGAGACGGCGACGCGGTGACAGCCGTGGAGGGCGACACGAGGCAGGACCTGCGCCGGAACCTCCTGCGTGCGGCGGCATGGCTGCGGAGCGAGCTTCGCGACTTCCTCGAGCCCTTCGGGCTCACCCCACCGCAGTACGAGATCCTGCGCATCCTGCAGAGCAGTGCGCCTGAACCCCTGAGCACCCTGCAGATCCGCGAGCGCGCGGTCGATCCCGCGTCGGATGCCTCGCGCCTCGTGGATCGCCTGGTGAACAAGGGACTGGTGGAGAAGGCGCCCTGCTGCGGCGACCGCCGGCTGGTCGACGTGACGATCACGCCGGCGGGCGCCACACTGCTCGAGCGGATCGGGGCCGAGCGGGAGCGTCTCGACGCCCCCCTGCGATCGCTCGACGACTCCGAAACGGAACGGCTCGCCCGGCTCCTCCGGAGTCTCCTGGACCGCGCGGGCGTGCAGGTGCCCGAGACCTCGGGCTAGCGCCGGCGTCGGATCAGCGAGTACACGAGCACTCCGCTGATGATCGTCACGGCCGCGGCCACCCACTCCCACGGCTTCTCCCACGCGGCGAGGACCCCGAGACCGATGGTGGCGACGACGTAGAACGCAGGGAGTCCGATCGACCCCGTCACCGGCACCGCCTCTGCTCCCTGCCGTCGGCGCAGGACGAACAGACCCGACACCGTCAGCGCGGCCGACAGCGAGAGCGTCAGTCCGAGGTACGACAGCAGCGATTCGAGGTCGGAGACGACGATCACGAGCACGGCCGCAGCCGCCTGTGCCCAGATCGCCTTGGCGGGGAGCTCTCCCCGGAATCGCAGCGAGGCGGGGAAGAGGCCGTCGTCCGCCATGCGCGCGAAGACCCGCGGCCCGGCCATGACCATCGACGACACCGAACTCAGCAGCGACAGTCCGACGACCGCCCGCACCAACTGCGCGCCCGTCTCGCCCATCAGCGCACGCGCGGCGGCGAACGCGACGTCGGGCCGGCCGGAGACGGCGTCGTGCGGAGCGAATCCGACGAAGACGGTGTTCAGGGCGAGGTAGACGAGCGTGACGGCGACCGTCGCGCGCAGCATGGCCCGCGGAACCGTCCGCGCGGGATCGCGCGCCTCACCGGCCACGTACACCGCCGCATTGAAGCCCGAGTAGCTGAGGGAGATCCACACCAGGGAACTCGCGAACACGGTGATCGAGAAGGGTCCCGGCGCGGGAGTCCCGGGCGCCCAATCCGCACCGCCCCGGATCCACAGGACCACGCAGATCCCGACGAAGGCCACGAGGACCACGAGCTTCAGACCCACGATCAGATTCTGGGTCCACGCTCCCGGCCGCACCCGGACACCGTGCAACAGCGCCGCCAGCAACACGGCACCGATCGCGAGTCCGTGCTCGGGAATCGCCGTGTCCTGCGGCCGTACGTAACCCTCGAAGGCGTGGGCTGCGAAGGCGATCGCTCCGGTGAAACCCGCCAGCAACGAGATCCAGCCGGCCACGAAGCCCGCGGCCGGGTGCACCACGCGCGACAGGAACAGGTACTCACCACCCGATTGGGTCAGTTGCCGCGCCAAGGCCCCGTATCCGATCGCCCCGCAGAGCGCGATCAGCCCGCCGACCAGCCACGCGACCAGAACGCGCGCCGGCGAGCCCAGGTCGGCCAGCGCGTAGCCCGAGGTGGTGAAGACCCCGGCGCCGATCATGTTCGCGACCACCAACGCCGCCAGCGTGGTGGGTCCGAAGTGGCGCCTTTCGTCCTCGCTCACGGACGGCGATAACGATGGAAGAAGTTGTCGACCATGCCTTCGATCTCGACCTCCTCCACGAACTCGAAGCCCGCGGCCTCGATCTCCGACCGAAAGGTGTCCTTCGAGTCGCGCACGTGGCTCAGGATCCACTCACGCGACTTGCCCTCGACCCGGTCGAAGTCGACGACGATCATCTCGCCGCCCGGCACCAGGGCGTCGTACATCGACGCCAGCATGGCCTCGTAGTCGTCGAAGTGATGGTAGGTGTCGATCGTGATGATGCGGTCGACCGAGGCGGTCGGCAAGGTCGCCGAGGTATAGGAGCTGAAGACGGTCGTGACGTTGTCGTGGCCGGCCTCGTTCGCGCGCTCGCGCAGGTGCTCGACGAAGCGGATCGAGATCTCCACGGCGTAGAGGTGGCCTTCCGCGCCGACGGCTTCGACCAACTGGTCCATGAACGCCCCGGTGCCCGCGCCCACGTCGGCCACCACGTCGCCCGGCTCGAAACCGGACACCTCGACGATCTCGTCGCGCAGGGAATAGACCTCACGGGTCTCGCGCTCGAGCCGGCTGAGCATGCGCTGCATGTCGAGATCGGGGTCGACGTAGCTCTCGTTGCGGGACTCGGCGGGCACCTCGGCACCGGCGGTGGCGACCACGAGCGCCACGAGGACGAGCGTCACGAGCGGGATGAGTTGGCGAAGCCGCACGATGGAATCTCCGGGAAGGGGGGCCGGGGGAGCCACGCGGCAGTGCCGGCGCTTCTCTCCGGATTCTACGGCGGAAGGCTCCTTTCGGGACCCGACACACCGTGCGAAGGGGGTTCGTCCACACGGGCCGGATGGATTCTGCCAGCACACTGGTCCTTCTCGGGACTTCATTCCGGGCAAAATCCAGGGGTGGACCAACTCCCGAGGCCCGTTAGACTTCTCCGGAACACGGCAAGTCCCCGACCGAGGAGCCGGCTCATGCGTCGATACATGGTGGTGAACGCGAAGGGCGGGTGCGGGAAGTCCACGCTGGCCACGAACATCGCGGCGTACTTCGCGTCGCAGTGGGAGAACGTGAACGTCAGCCTGGCCGACTTCGATCCCCAGCAGTCGAGCATGGACTGGCTGGCCGTGCGGCCCGAGGACCGTCCCCCGATCGCCGGGATCGACGCGCATTCCGAAGGGCTCAAGAAGTTGAACCCGCACACGGACTTCCTGGTGATGGACGCGCCCGCGTCCACCCACGGGCCCGAGCTGACCGCGATCCTCAAGCACGCCGAGACCGTGATCATTCCGGTGTTGCCGTCGACGGTCGACATGCGCGCCGCGAGCCGTTTCATCGAGGAGATCCGCAACGTCGGCAAGGTCTCGCGCAGAGAGGTGAAGATCGGCGTGGTCGCCAACCGCGTGCGCGAGCACTACTCGATCTACCGCGAGCTCGAGGAATTCCTGAAGACGCTGAAGGTCCCCGTGATCGGCCACCTGCGCGACGCGCAGAACTACGTGCGGGCCTACGGCAACGGTCTGGGCGTGTGGGAGCTGGCTCCGTACATGGCCTGGCAGGAATGGCAGCAGTGGGAGCCGATCGCGCAGTGGCTCGAGTCGAAGCGGTCGCAGCCCTGACGACCCTTGTGCCCGGCTCCCCTCGGCACTAGCCTCGTGCCTCGGCGAAGCTGGGGGTGCCCCGACGGATCGACGTCGGTGCTGAGAGAGTCCCCTGGAACCTGATCCGGTTCGTACCGGCGCAGGGAAGCGACGCACCGTCTTCCGTCCGGAACGGACGCGGGCCACCGGCTTCGTGGATCTCCATGTCTCCCCGAGCCGAGGTGGTCTCCGCATGCAGTCCCTGCCGCTCTCCGAACAGGTCGTCGTCGTCTCCGGTGCCAGCCGGGGTCTGGGCGCCGCGATCGCCCGTGCCTTCGGGCGCGAGGGCGCCCGCGTGGTCGTGAACTGGTTCCGCAGCGAGGAGGCGGCGCACGCGGTCGCCGCCCACATCGGCGACAGCGCCCTGCCCGTCCGCGCCGACGTCCGCGATCGCACCGAGGTCGACCGGATGATCGAGACGGCGCGCGCACACTTCGGCGCTCCCGTCTCGACGTTGGTCCACAACGCCCTGATCGACTTCCGCTTCGACGCCGCGAACCGACCCACCGCCGCCGACATCACCTGGGATGCCTACCGCGACCAGGTCGACGGCGCGGTCCACGGGGCACTGAACCTCGTGCAGGCCTGCCTTCCCGGCATGCGGGACCTCGGATCCGGTCGTGTCGTCGCGATCGGGTCGAACCTCGTGCACAACCCGGTGGTCCCGTACCACGACTACACCACGGCGAAGGCCGCGCTGCTCGGCTTCGTCCGCAACATGGCCGCCGAACTCGGACCGGAGGGCATCACCGTGAACATGGTGTCGGGCGGACTGCTGCGTACCACCGACGCCAGCGCGGCCACGTCCGACGCGGTCTTCGACATCATCGAGGGGTCCACGCCCCTGCGTCGCGTGACCACCCCGGAGGACCTGGCCGACACCGCCGTGTTCTTCGCCTCGCCGTGGGCGCGGGCGGTCACGGGGCAGGACCTGGTCGTCGATGGCGGGCTGGTGATGCGCTAGGGACGACGAAGGGCCCGGCCGGAACGACGCGGCCGGGCCCTTCGTCGCCGAGCGGGCGGCGCCTACTTCAGCAACGTCATGCGCCGGGTCCGCTCGAAGTCCCCGGCCCGCAGGCGGTAGAGGTACACACCGCTGGCCACGCTCCCGCCGCGGTCGTCGCGGCCGTTCCACTGCACCGTGTGCTCGCCGGCCTTCCACGGCCCGCGCGCGAGCGTGCGCACGCGACGGCCGGCGGCGTCGTAGATCGTCAGTTCGATCTCGCGGGCCTCGGGCAGGAAGAACCGTAGGCTCGTGCTGGGGTTGAAGGGATTCGGCGTGTTGGCGAGCAATGCGGCGCGTCGTGGGGTCGGCGCGTCGACGCCGGTCGCCGTCACGGTCGCCGCCTCGCTCTCGTTGCCCGCGAAGTCGACGGCCGTGACCGCGTAGTACACGCCGGGCCCCGCGGCCTCGGTGTCGGTCCAACCCGCGCCGGTGGTCGAGCGCACGAGCACGTCGGTGGTCGGTTCGAAGTCCGGGGTGCTCGAACGGTACACGCGGAAGTAGCGGAAGTCCTCGTCGAGCGATTCGTCCCAGGTGAGCGTGTTGCCGCTCACGTCGTAGCTCACGGACAGGTTGGCCGGCACGTTCGGCGCGAGGTCGTCGACCGAGTAGCCGCTGTCGGGCGCGGAGTCGTGGAAGACCGCCGGGGCACCGGTCTGCGCGCGGACGAAGAAGGTCGAGAGGCAGACGCCCGACTCGGTCGAGTCGCAGAGCGTGGTCGCCAGGGCGCTGTAGTCCGCCTCGGCCGTGGCCGGAACACTGCGCACGAAGTCCCACACGCCGGGCGCGGTGGCGTGGCGCGCGGGCTCGGCGTCGCGGGCGAGCGCGCCGTCGTCGACGCGGCGGTAGATCCCGTACGACACGATCGGTTCGGTCGATCCCGCCGTGTCCAGCCGACTCGGACTCCAGCGGATGCGCACGCGGCGGCCCTGGTCGTTCGGCACGTCGACGATCGCCAGGATCACCGGATCGTTCACGGTCTCCGGCGTGTCGTTCGGGTCGAGCGGATCGGAGCCGGCGGTCGTCTCGGTGCCGTCGCCGAAGCCGTCGCCGTCGCTGTCGTCGTCGATCGGGTCGGTCTCGTCGGGGTCGCGCACGCCGTCGCGGTCGGCGTCCTCGGTGCCGTCGTCGAGGCCGTCACCGTCGCTGTCGGGATCGAGGGCCAGCGTGGTCGTGGTCGGGTCCCCGTCGGGGACGAAGACCGCGGGGTCGGTCCCGTCGAAGGGCACCCCGCTGCCCCCGCTCGTCCCGCCCTCGATGCCGGCGGTCAGACCCAGTTCGAGACCGTCGTCCAAGCCGTCGCCGTCGCTGTCCGGATCGAAGGGGTCGAGACCGGCATCGGCTTCCGAACCGTCACCCAGACCGTCGTCGTCGCTGTCGGCGTCGAGGGCGTCGGTCGGACCGGCGATCTCGGTGCCGTCGTCGAGACCGTCGCCGTCGCTGTCGGGATCGAAGGGGTCGGTGCCGTACACGTCGCGCTCGTCGCCGTCGTCCAGGCCGTCACCGTCGCTGTCGGTCAGGGGATCGAGGTAGTCGGGCGTGCCGTCGCCGTCGGTGTCGCCGGTCGACTCGCTCGCAGTGGGAATCCCGTCGCCGTCGTCGTCGGAATCCAGGTAGTCGGGCGTGCCGTCGGAGTCGGTGTCGTCGTCGGCCGCGGTGCCGTTGCCGTTCACGTCCTCGGCCACGGTCTCGATTCCATCGCCGTCGTCGTCGGTGTCCAGATAGTTCGGGGTGCCGTCGGCGTCACGGTCCTCGGCGGACTCGGTCGCGGTCGGCACGCCGTCGCCGTCGTCGTCGGTGTCCAGATAGTTCGGGGTGCCGTCGGCGTCGGTATCGTCGGACAACGGATTGCGGTCGAGGTCGACGTCCTCTTCGGCCGTCGCGATGCCATCGCCGTCGTCGTCGGTGTCGAGGATGTCCGCCAAGCCGTCGGCATCGCTGTCGACCGGATTCCCGCCCGGCGCCTCGTCGCCGTCGCGCACCAGATCGCGGTCGCTGTCCGGATTCGCCGGATCGGAGCCGATCGCGACCTCGACGTCGTCGTCGAGACCGTCGCCGTCGCTGTCGACCGCAAAGGCCGGTGTCGTGGAGAAGGCGAAACAACAGAAGACGACGAGGAACGACAGGAACGATGCGCGCACGGCGACCTCCGGGCTCGGATTCGGGCGTTCGACGGGGGGAAGATCGAAGTGGTCCCGTGATCCTAACAGATCCGGACATCCCGTGTCGGCGTTCAGACTCGCTGCAGCGCCGGACTGTTCGCGAAGTCCTCGGTCATGACCGTGCCCTCGGCATCGCGAGGCACGATCTCCACGCCCGCGCCTTCGCGGTAGGCCTCGGCGATCAGCTTGCTGCACCACACGCGGTTCTTCTCGATCCGCGCGACGGGTTCGCGCAGCCGGAACCAGCGCGCGGGGATGTTGGCGGCCAACGCCACCGGATCGAGCTCGCGTTCCAGCGACGCGACGGCGTGGTCGACGACCTTCTCGCGTTCGGCGTCGGTGAGCCCCGGCGCGCGGTAGATCGCGTAGCGTTCGCGGTCGAAGAGTTTCCGGGGGATGCGGCCCATGACCACGCCGTGGCGCGTGGTCGTGTGGATCATCCGGTCGGAGCCGACGTACAGCATACTGTGCACGTAGCGCGAACCGAGCAGCAGGCGGTACGCCAGCGCGATCGGCGACAGGCGTACGAGCCGGGGGCTGGCCAGGACGATGTCGCCCTTCTTCATGCGGGCGAGCACGGCGCGCCGGCGCACACGTCCGGTGATCCGCTCGACGAAGCTCGCCGAGGAGCGGAACCACCGACGCGGGTCGAACCAGGGTCTGGATCGCGTGCGGGCCATGGAATGAACCTAGCGACAGGCGGGCCCGGCGACCATGCGCCCGGGACGGGTCTGGGGGATCTCCCGATACAACCTCGGCGCCGCCTCCGCGATTGCTCGTAGCCGTCCCGTCTCCCCGCAGAAGGAACGAACCCATGTCCATGGAGACCCTGGCCGAGGCCATGCAGCGGCTGCAGAAGAGCGGCTACACCGAAGCGTTCCGCGTCGAGGACCAGCGGCTGGTGACCGCCAGCGGCGAGCAAACCTTCGATCCCACCGACCTGCACGTGGACGAGACGGTGCGCTTCGAGGGCGAGAGCAATCCCTCGGACATGTCGATCCTCTTCGCGCTGAGCGATCCGGGCACCGGCGTGCGCGGCACCTGGTCGTCGAGCTTCGGCGCGGAGATGGCCGCGGGCGACGCCGAGGTCGTCCGCGCGCTCGAGGGACACTGACGCACGCTTCGGTGCTGACGCATCATTCGCAACGGCGCGCGCCTCTGCTAACCTCTCCGTCGTACGCCGCGTGGCGAAGAGACGGTCCCTTCTTCGAGGCCGTGCGGCCCTTGACCGAGACGTCGTCCGGTCGTCCTGCCCCTCCGGTCCGCGATTCCGTCGCGACCCCCGTCCCGGCCGGCCACCGACCCCGCCGTGCCCGCCTCCCGCGCGGCCCAGCCGGGAGATCGTGTCATGCTCCGTGGCATCGTGGCCGTGTCGATCGTCGTCTTCCTGTTGCTGTTGCCGGCCGTCGCCGCCGCCTGGCAGTCCGACGGCACGCCCGTCTGCACCGCCGCGAACGACCAGTACGACCTGAGGACCCGTCCCGACGGTTCGGGGGGCATGCTGCTCACCTGGGCCGACTTCCGCGCGATGGCCTTCGACGCCTACGTGCAACGCCTCGATCCAGCCGGCAACGGCCTGTGGGGAACGGACGGCATCGACGTCGATCCGACCGGGCCGGGGCAGATCCATCCGGACGTCTGTCCCGACGGCGCGGGCGGGGCCTGGGTCGTGTGGCAGCGTGGGATCATCACCCCGATCGACGTCCACGTGCAGCACTTCGACGCCGACGGTGATCCCGACCTGTTCGGCGACGGCGGAATCGTCGTCGCCTCGGGCGGCGCCTCGGCGAACAACCTGCGGCCGGTGTGCGTGACCGATCGCTTCGGCGGCGTGATCGTCGCCTGGGTGCGCGAGAAGGTCGGGGGACACGAGGTCCGCGCGCAGCGCGTCGACGCGAGCGGCACGGTCCGCTGGGCCAACGGCGGCGTCGTGATCGGCACCGACCCCGACGCCTCCGCCGAACTCGAAATCATCTCGAACTCGAGCAAGAGCTACGGCGCCTTCGTGTCGTGGATCAGCGGCCTCCGCACCGGACGCGTGCAGTGGGTCGACGTGACCGGTGCTCCGCGCTGGGGCGGAAGCAGTGGCACGCACTTCGGCATCGTCAATCCCGGCTCGCGCGTCCGTCTGGCCGACCGCGACCGCAGCAGCGGCGGCGTGTACGTCGCCTACCGCTTCACCGCGTCGAGTTCGATCCCGTGGGGCGCCGACCGCCTGGCCGTCGCCGCCATCGACTCGTCCACCTACGGCTTCTGGACCACCGTCGTCGACACCGACACCATCGACGACCGCCGCCCGGGACCCGATCCCCGCATGATTCCCGACGGCATGGGCGGCTGCATCGTCGCCTGGGATCGCTTCGACGCCACGGGCGACGGGGCGGGCGTGTACATGCAGCGCCTCGATCCCCTCGACGGCGAGGAACTCTGGAGCGGCGGGAACCCGAAGCTGATCTCCGACGAGGAGGCGGGCAACCACGCCCCGGACCTGGCCATCGACCACGGCGTGTGGGGGAGCTACGTCACCTGGCTCGACGACGACGTCGACGGCGTGTCGCGCGTGCGGTTCTGCTACGTCGAACGGCAGTACGGGTGGCCCGGCACCGAAGCGCTGGTACCCGGCGGGTATTCGTCCGAGCGCCCGCACGTGGTCGCCGAACCCGGCGGTGGCTTCGACCCGATCGTCGCCTGGGAGGACGAGCGCAAGGGCACCGAGACCGACGTCTACGCGGCCGGCATGCAGCAGAGCGGAGCACCGAGTGCGCCGAACCTGATCGTGCGCAGCGTGAGCTTCGCCGACGACCCGGCCGAGGTCGGCGAGACCACGACCAGCCGGATCGTCGCGGCGAACGTGGGCAACGTGGCCAGCGGCGCCTTCGACCTGGCCTTCTACCACGACCTGTCGTCGCCTCCCTCGCCCGGCCAGTTGCCCAACGGCCCGATCTTCGAACATCCAGGACTCGCCCCGGGCGACTCGGCCGCGTTCACCGGCGACATCCTGAGTCTGTACGAGACAACCTTCCGGACCTATGCCTTCGTCGACTTCCGCGAGGACGTCGACGAGATCGGCCACGAGGACGACAACATCCTCGGGCCCGTCCCGCTGCAGTGGGTCCTGCGCCCGAACCTCACGGTGACCTCGTTCACCCTGAGTGCGGCGACCCCGGCGGTCGGCGAGACCGTCACCGCGACCATCGAGATCACCAACGACGGCCACGCCGCGGCGAGCGTCTTCGACGTGGACTTCTACGAGCACCGTCCGTCGACCCCCGTGCCCGGCGTGGCCGGCGACCAGTCCCGCCGGATCGGCGGCATGGACGTGGGCGAGACGGTCACCTGGGAGACCGATCCCTTCACCTGGCCCGACGTCGTCGTCCGGCGGGCCTGGGTACGGGTCGACACGCAGGAAGAGGTCGACGAGTGGAAGGAGGACGACAACGTGGCCGGACCGCTGGACATCGAGTGGTCGTATCCGCTCGAGCAGGGCTGGCCGGTGAACGTGAGCGGCATGACCACTTCGCCGGCGATCGCCACGCTCGCCCGCGACGTCGCCGGACCGCGCCACGTGGTGTTCGCGACCGCGACGGGTGAGGTGCATGCCCTCGACGCCCGCGGCGAAGCGCTGCCGGGCTGGCCGTACACCTCCGACGAGGTGTTCACGGCGGCCGTCGCCGTGGGCGACGTGGTGACCGGCGGAGGGCTCGAGGTGGTGGCCGCGAGCGAGAGCGGCGACGTGCTCTGCCTGTCGTCGACCGGCACCCTGCTGTGGACCCATCCGATGAAGGACACGATCACGGCCACGCCCGCCTTGTTCGACCTGACGGGCGATTCCGGCTGCGAGGTGATCGTGGGCACGCACAGCGGTGCGCTGATCGTGCTCGACGGCGACGGCAACGCCGTGAGCGGATGGCCGGTCTCGCTCGGCAGCGGCGTCGGTCTGCGCGCATCGCCCCTGGTGGGCCGCCTCGACGGTTCGACGCCGATGATCGTCGCCGTCGCCACGCCGGTGGTGAAGCATGCCCCGCAGTCTCGGGTGCACGTCCTGCACGCCGACGGCACGAGCATCGGTGCGCCGTGGCCGCTGTCGTTGCCGACGGAGGTCGTGTCGTCACCCGTGGCCGCGGACGTCGGCGGGGACGACACGCTCGAGTTCTTCTTCGGCGACCTGTCCGGACGACTGCACGGCTACACGCTCAGCGGTGGCACCGGACCCTTCCCGGTATCGCTCGTGGGCGCCATCGCCACGAATCCCGGCGTGTGGGATGCCGACGGCGACGGCGATCCCGAGATCCTGTTCGACTCCGAGGAACTCGTGGGCGGCTTTCCGAGCTACCGGCGTCACCACGCCTGGCTGGTCGACGGCGACGGCCTCGTCGTGGCCTCGTGGCCGCACAGCTGGGGATCGACCTTCCACGGCGAGGGCTGCGCCGGTGGTCCGATCGATTGGGGCCACGGCAAGTCCGGACGCGCGGTTTTCGGCAGCAGCCTCGGTACGTGCCACGTCCTCGACCCGAACGCGAACGAGCTGCCGTGCAGCGTGTTGAACGTCGACGCCCCTGTGGCCGGTACGCCTGCCGTGGGTGACCTCGACGGCGACGGGCATCTCGAACTGGTGATCGCCGGTGACGGCGTCGTGACGTGCTTCGACCTGCTCGCCGGCAGCTACCAGGCCGCGGCGCTGCAGTGGCCGATGGACCGCCACGATCCGCAGCGCACCGGCGTGTACGGCTTCGCCACCGCGACCTCGGTGACGCCGCCGGTCGTGACCGGACCGTCGCACCTCGACCGCGGACGACCGAATCCCTTCAACGCCAGCGTGACGCTTCCCTACTTCGTCGATCGCGCGGGACGGGTGACCATCGACGTCTACGACGTGAGCGGCCGCTACGTGGCGACCCTGCTCGACGCCGCCCGCGGACGCGGCGACGGCGTCGTGCACTGGACGGCGGTCGACCACGCCGGCCGGCGCGTGGCGTCGGGAGTGTTCCTGGTACGCCTGCGGATCGACGGTCGGGAGGTGGACGTGGGGAGGGTGACGTTGGTGGAATAGAGCGCGCGGTGACCGGCCAGAAGTGTGATCTGCCCACGCGCCGATCTTGGCCTGTCCGGTCGGCCACCCTAGTCTCGGCGTCCGAAAGGACGTCGCCGTGCTCCGATCGATCCTCGTTCTCTTGACGCTCGTCTCGACGGCGCAGGCCGCATCGTGGACCCCGAGCTTCGACCTACGGGTGCGCGAGGAGATCCTCGACGGCGTCTACCACTTCGCCCCCGAGCCCGATCGCGACTGGGTCCGCGTGCGCGCCCGGGTGGGGCTGGCCTACGAGACGTCGGCCGTGCGGGTCGAGGCGCGCCTGGACAACGAGCATCGCCACCTGCGCACACCGCGGCGCGAGCCCGACTTCGACGAGGTGATCGTCGACCGGGCGTCGTTGTCGTGGACCCCGAGCCCGAGCACCAGGTGGACCGTCGGCCGGCAGGACATCCTCTGGCCCGGCGGCTTCCTCGTCCTCGAGGGACACCCTCTGGACGGCAGCCGCAGCATGTACCACGACGGCGTGCGCATCGTCCACGACGCCGGCGCCTGGGAACTCGACGGCGCGGTCGTCCACAACCGCAAGCGCGACGACTTCGTCCTGGTCGACGACGTCGAACGGGCCCTGACCGATGCCGACGAGACCGGCGTGATGCTGCGCGCCGCGCACGGGAGCTGGGCGCTGTCGTTCATCGGCAAGTTCGAGTCCGATCCCGACGACGCGCTGGAGGACCTGGGAACGCTCACCCTGGGCGTGCGACGCGTCCGGGAGCACTGGCACGTGGAGATCGCCGCGCAGCACCAGAACGGCACGGTGCGCGCGGCGGCGAACGACGCGGTCGCGCGCGGCACGGGCTTCGCCTTCGCGGGCGAGGGCGCGGTGCGCTGGCCCCTCGCGGGCGACTGGACGCTGGAGACGGGCGCCTACACCTACTCCGGACTCGACGGGGATCTCCGCCCCTTCCGCACCCCGTGGGGACGATGGCCGAAGTGGTCGGAGATGTACCTGTACTCGCTGATCGGCGAGAGTACGCCCGGGCGCGTGCACGTCGCCGCGTGGGAGGACCTGGCCGCACCGCGACTCGCACTCGAACGGCCCTTCACCTCGCGCTGGACGGATTCGATCCGCCTGCGCGGCGTGGTCGACGCGATCTGGTCGCCGAGCACGGGTGATCCACGCGGCGTGCTCACCGAACTCGCGCTGGACGCCGACTTCGGTCACGGCCTGACGGGGCACCTGCTGTGGGAGCGCCTCGATCCCGGTGCCTTCCACGACGGACGCCACGGCCTGCCCGCGATCGACGGTCCGGTGCAGTTCTTCCGATGGCAACTCGGCTATTCCTGGTGATCCCACGGATCGAGGTCTGGACATGCCCCTCTTCGGACTCCCCTGGTCGACCTTCGCGGCATTCCTCGTGTTGGCCGCCACGATCGTTCTCGCCGTGGTCTGGGCCTACGCCGACGGGCGCCGGAACCGGAGGAACGACCGATGAGCGTCTACGTCGGCGTGCTCGTCGTGTATCTCGGCATTCTGGCCATGATCGGTTTGATCATGGGACGGCGCGGGCGGACCGCGGAAGGCTTCGCGATCGGCGGGCGCTCGGTGGGTCCCTGGGTCACGGCCCT